>JAAZVW010000054.1 GCA_018623135.1 Pseudomonadota bacterium | reverse complement strand
CATATCCCCATTTGCATACTCTAATAATGCGTACGCAAGGGCGTAATCTGTTTCATCACTTAAACTTAGGTGTACTCTTATAGACCTATTTTGCATTTTTGGCAACTTTTCACATAATTCCGCAGAAAGAGTTGCATAAGGCTGACCTTTTTCTGTTTTAAACACTTCAATGTCCTGAAACGAACATATTGCCCCAATACCTGTTCCCAATGCCTTAGCAATAGCTTCTTTTGCAGCCCATCTTTTAGCAATATAAGCTGTTTTGTTTTTTGCAGGTAATTGCTGTAATTCAGTTTCTGTAAATAAGCGTTTAAGCAGCGCCTCTTCCCTTTTTTCTAAGGCCGAGCTTATGCGTGCAATTTCTACAATATCTGTTCCAATACCTAAAATCATACATCTTCTTTCTTATCTGATTTTAAATTCAAAACCTTGTCTTTTACGCTTTCTTTTATATTCTCTGTAATTGCCTGCGCTTTTTCTTTTGCTGTTGCAGTTGAAACCATTTTTACTTTAGACCAAAACTTACGTCTTTCAGCAATACGGTGCCTTCTATAGGCTTGAAACTTCTCAATATTATAACGTAACAAAAAGTAAAAAACTAAACCCGCAATTAAGCCCGAAGGTACACCGCCTACACACATTGGCCATAAATAATTATCCCAATAATATTGTAAATTATCCCATAATTTCTGGAATGTCATATCAGAAAAATCAGGCAACGGCGCAGGGCTATGTACACCCAGTAAAAAGTTACCTAATTCGTAACACCAAATCCAAATAAAGGGGAAAGTCCAAGGGTTACCGACAAGCGTTCCTATCCAACCCGAAATAAAGTTTGCCCTAAACAGTAACGTACAAAAACCCACAAACAACAAATGCGTACCAATAAACGGCGTAAAAGAAACAAAGGCACCACAAGCAAACCCCAACGCCAATAAATGAGCCGAGCCCTTTGTGCGTTTAAGTTTAAGCTCGGAATGCCTTAAGTATGAACGCCAACCAATAGACGGCCACAAATACTCAGAAAAGCGATGCCACCAAAGTGTGCGTCGCCTTCTGTGTCTACCTCTTGTTCTTTTGGCCCGTTTTGGGAAAAAATACACTTTGTTTTTAACCTTATTTTAACCTTGTAAACGCTCTAATAAGTTTACACTCGGTAAATTACGAATCACTTTCATTAAGTGATCTAAATTTTCAACGTTTTTCACCTCAACATCACAACGAATGTCAAATGAGTCTGTCACTTTACGTTCAATATGAAAATCGCAAATGTTCACATTTGCATTAAACACAGCAGTCGAAAGCTCAGAAAGTGAACCTGGTTGATTCACCATATTAATGCGTAAGCGCACTAAAAAGGCACGGTCTTCAACTTCTTCTAACTGACCTTCGTTCCATTTTACGGAAATCCATCGATCAGGCTGATCTTCAAATTGATTCAAATTATTACAATCTTTTCGGTGGATTGTAACACCACGCCCTGTATTAATAATACCAACAATAGATTCACCAGGTACAGGGTTACAGCAGCCAGCCATGTGCACCGCCATGCCGCTAATAAGACCATCAATACCAATTGCAGATTCTTGTTCAGAAACATCTTTACGCTTAGCGTAATTAATTGAATCTTCTTCAGTTTTTTCTTCAACCTCAGGCTCAAAAATAAGCTCAAAAGCTTGTTTTGGGAACAAACGCCCTTGTCCAACGGCTGCATAATATTCTTCAGCATTTTCAAGTTTATATTTATCTAAAACCGGAGCAAGATCAGAATCTTTAACTTTACGCTCTTCTCGTTTGCAAGCTTTTTCAAATATTTCACGCCCCAAGCGCACTTGCTCATCGCGTTCTTGTAAACGTAAATAACGATTAATCGCAGTACGTGCACGTGCAGAAACAACAATTTCTCGCCAGCCTGGTACAGGTGCTTGCGCTTTGTTTGTTACAATTTCAATCTGATCACCCGTGTGCAACTGTGTACGCAGTGGCACAATACGCCCATTTACCTTAGCGCTTTGACACTTATGACCTACTTCCGAATGAATTGCATAGGCAAAATCAAGCGGAGTTGCCCCCGTTGGCAAGCTAATAATGTCTCCACTTGGGCTAAATACAAATACATTTTCTTTAAACAAATCAAGTTTTGTATTTTCCAAAAACTCTTCAGGATCTTCAGAAGATTGAATAACTTCTAGCAGTTGTTTCAACCACTTATATTGTGTTCCTTCGTTAACAGCTTGGTCATTTTCCTGTTTATACAGCCAATGCGCTGCTACACCAGATTCTGCAATTTCGTGCATTTCTTGGGTACGAATTTGCACTTCAATTCTATTACCATAAGGGCCAATAACCGCCGTATGTAAAGATTGGTAGCCGTTAGGTTTAGGGTTGGAAATATAATCTTTAAAACGCCCCGGAATTGCCTTATAAGCATCATGAATCACACCCAAAACACGGTAGCAATCCACCGTATCTTTAACCATAACACGGTAAGCTAAAATATCTGTAAGTTGGTCAAAGGCTAAACCTTTTTTCTCCATCTTTTTATAAATAGAGAAAATTGTTTTCTCACGACCAGAAAGGTCAAACTCAATACCTTGCTCTTTAATAACAGATTCAAGATGCTCCAACGTACGCGGAATTAAATCATCATGCGTTTTTACAAATTCCATACGGCGCTCAATGCGCACATATTCTTCAGGATGGAGAGATTTAAATGCCAAATCCTCAAGCTCTGTTTTAACAGAATATAAACCAATACGGTCAGCAAGTGGCGCAAAAATATCTAGTGTTTCTTGTGCTGTACGCTTACGAGACGCTTCTTTTTTCTTAAATTCTAACGTACGCATATTGTGTGTACGGTCAGCAAGCTTAACTAATAGAACGCGAATATCTTTTGACATCGCCAAAAAGAGTTTACGAAAGTTTTCTGCCTGTTCAACAACTTTATTATTAAACGAAATACGTGAAAGTTTTGTCACACCATCTACAAGCTGTGCAATTTCAGGGTTAAAAAGCTTTTCAATTTCTTCAATTGTCGCAAGCGTATCTTCCACCGTATCATGCAACAAGCCCGTTGCAATAGTTGCATCATCTAGTTTTAAATCCGCCAAAATAGAGGCCACTTCCAAAGGATGCGTTAAATAGGCTTCACCTGATGCACGCTTTTGGTTCCCGTGCGCTTTCATAGAAAACACATAAGCACGGTTCAACAAAGAAACATCTGCCTTTTTGTTATATTTTAATATTTTATCGATTAGTTCGTATTGGCGAATCATATTTTATACATTCCTCATTTCATCTTCACCCAATATGGTAGCACTTTAGACCTTTAATGACACAAAAAAAAGGCGCTTAATGCGCCTTTTTTTGAGTATCTGTACAAAAAATGTTACAGGTTCAGATCTTCTTGATCTTCATCTACAGAAATATCCATAGAGAAATCTTCATCTGATTCTAAATCTTCAACAGTCGGCTCATCGTCAGATGATGCTTCCATTGTTTCTTCAGAACCATCTTCATCACCAAAAGTAACTTCTTCAATTTGGCTTTCATCCATAGAAAGCTCTTCCATTTCAGACCACTGCTCTTCTGCTGCTTGTGGTAACGCACGCAGAACTTCATCTTCAGCAGTAAGTTCTGTATTACGGTTAACACCACGAGAGATATGATTACGTAGACTATCTAAGTCAGCTTTACCATCTGCAATTTCACGCAGAGCAATAACTGGGTTTTTATCGTTATCGCGGTCAACAGAAAGATCTTGACCAGCTGAAATATCACGAGCACGTTGTGCTGCTAGCAATACAAGTTCAAAACGATTCGGAACTACTTTTACGCAATCTTCTACAGTAACGCGTGCCATTTAATGAAAACTCCCTTAAAAAATTCGGCTTATTCTTTGCAAAGCAATGTTCTTTATAAGCAGTATTTATATAAAATTCAAGTCTTAAATGCCAAACAGCGCAAAAAAGTTATTCGCTCAAAAAAACAAAAAAAGCCCCTTAAAAAGGGACTCGCTTTAAAACAGCATTAATTAACGCATTCTATTGAATGTGCAATTTTTGTACAAAGCTCACATTTTGGTTGTTTCGTGCGAGCTCAATTTGCAAAATTGCTTCACGCTCTATCACGCCTCTTACTTCACTAAAGTCATCTAAATACTGTAATTTAAGCATTTTCACATCACCAATTTGCGCAAGCTCTGCAACCACAAATTCAGTTAATTTTGCTAAATCAATAACACCTTGGTAAATCAATTGCTGCATTTTTGAAACAACAGCTTGTATTTCTATTTGCGAGGCATCGTATAAACTCTGCGGCGTTTCTGGTTCTAACAGCGTAAAAAAGCCCTCATAAGCTTGCTCAAAAGATTTAACAAGCTGGTATAAAGCCAAATGGTCTACCGATACAGCAACAACAGAAGGCATAATTTTAACAAGAGCCTGCATAAATAAACTTGCGTCCATACCATGCGCAGTCACCGAAACACCCTGCGATGGTGCAATATTATGCACATAGAGTTGCGCACCTGTTTTTTCAATATAATCAAGCTCAGAACCATCTGTGGGCTCTAGCTGCACAGTAACAACATAATCACACAAACGCACCGCATGGCGCAAGGAAAGCAAATCAGCAGGCTGCAAAGCACCCTTTAAAGGCACTAAAGCAAAAGAAGACTCCTCATCTTTTATCAGCTGAGCATTTAACGCTTCTTGCAACTGTTGCCATGTATTAATGCTTTGCATTGTGCATCCTTAATTTATACAAAACTAATTTTTAAGCAAACGCGCCTGCTGACGCTTCCAGTCTCTATCTTTATTATCCGCACGTTTATCATGTGCTTTTTTACCACGACAAATACCAAGCTCAACCTTTACTTTACCTTGCTTCCAATAAAGTTTTAACGGAATAAGCGTCATGCCCATTTGCTCTTTTTCTTTAATGAGTTTAACAATTTCTTTTCGGTTAAGTAATAACTTACGCAAACGTGTTGGCTCATGGTTAGCATAACCACCATTGGCATATTCACTAATATGGCTATTCATTAAGTAAATTTCTTCATCTTTAATAATAGCATAAGATTCACCTATATTACCTTGCCCATTACGTAAAGATTTCACTTCAGAGCCTGTTAAAATTATCCCAGCTTCTAAGGAATCTTCCACCGTGTAATTATGGCGGGCTTTACGGTTAACCGTAATATTATTATCTGGTGTTTTTGCTTTTTTCTTTGCCATTTTATAATTCGTCCAACGTCTTTAAAATATGATCTAGTGTTTTAAGAACAGATGCTGCCCCTTTAGTTGCCATATGGAAAACAATTCTCTGGTCTGGTTTTACAGAAATCATGCCCGCACTGTCCATAATAAAATGCATCAGTTCGTTTGGTTTTGCAAATTTGTTATCTCTAAAGCCAACAACAACAGCTTTAGGGCCCACATCTATTTTAGCAATATTAAGTGCTCGACAGCGGTTACGATATCCCATAACCTTCAGTAAAGATTCCACATCTTGTGGCGCTTTACCAAAGCGATCTATCAATTCCTTGCGGAAGTTTTCTATATCTTCAACCGACGTAAGCTGAGAAAGCCTACGATATAAATTCATCCGTAATTTAGAAGATGGGATGTACTCTTCTGGTATTAAATAAGTAAGCCCTAAATTCAGCACAGGCTCATAATGCACAGCTTCTGCATCTTCTGCGCTAATACCTTGTAGCTCTTTTTGGCGTTGCTCAATACACTCCTTAAGCATCTGGTTATAAAGCTCAAAACCAACTTCTTTAACATGGCCCGATTGTTCAGAACCCAAAATATTACCCGAACCCCGCAAATCCATATCATAAGAAGCCAAAGCAAAACCACTGCCTAAACCTTCCAATCTCTGAATAATACGCAAGCGTTTTTGTGCTTCTTCTGTCATTGCACCACGCTCAGGCATTAAAAAGTAAGCATATGCACGTTGTTTAGAACGACCGACACGCCCTCTAATCTGGTGCATTTGCGATAATCCAAAACGGTCGGCCCTATTTACAAGCAAAGTATTTGCACTGGCAATATCAATGCCTGATTCAACAATAGTGGTTGCAACAAGTACATTAAACTTCTTGTCATAAAAATCTTCAACAACAGATTCAAGCTCTTGCTTTGTCATCTGCCCATGTGCCACACGCACCTTAGATTCAGGCACTAACTCTCTAATAAAATCTGCAAGCTTTTCAATACCCTCTACACGTGGGGTAATAAAGTACACCTGCCCATCTCTAAAAATTTCTCTTAAAATAGCTTCGCGGATAATAACCGGGTCAAACGCCATTGTATAAGTGCGTACCGCTAAACGATCTACAGGCGGTGTCGTAATGGTAGACATTTGCTTTAAACCACCCAATGCCATTTGCATGGTACGCGGTATAGGCGTTGCTGTAAGCGTAAGTACATCTACTGTTGCACGCAGTTTTTTTAATTTTTCTTTGTGCCCAACACCAAAACGGTGTTCTTCATCAATAATAATTAAGCCAAGCTCTTTAAACTGAATATCTTTCGTTAAAAGCGCATGTGTACCAATTACAATATCTACATGGCCTTCTTTCATTTGCTTTTTAATATCAGCATTTTGTTTCGCTGTATTTAGTCGGCTTAACCCTGCAAGCTTAATGGGAAAGCCTGCAAAACGCTTTTTAAAATTCTCCAAATGTTGGCGCACAAGCAATGTTGTTGGCACAATAAGCGCGACTTGCCTACCATCGGCCGCCGCAATAAAGGCCGCACGCATGGCAATTTCTGTTTTACCAAAACCCACATCGCCAACAATAAGACGATCCATTGGCTTATCACCAAACATATCTGTTTCAACATCATCTACAGCTTGCGCCTGTTCTGGTGTTAACTGATACGGGAACCCTGCACAAAACTCATCGTACATACCTTCAATATGTTGGTAAACATGGCCTTTTTCCAATGCACGTGCAGCAGCAATATCAATAAGCTCTCCCGCCATTTCAAGGAGCTTTTTCTTAACCCTTGCTTTACGACCTTGCCAAGCAACACCGCCAAGCTTATCTCGCTTAATTTGGCCAGCTTCCGCACCAGAGTATCTAGATAATAAATTCAAAGAAACGACAGGCACCAAAAGCTTATCATCACCGTCATAGGTTAAAACAACCAAATCCTGCTTTGTACCTGCAAGTTCTATTGTTTCTAACCCTTCAAAACGACCAACACCATGCTCTTCATGTACAACATAGTCGCCCACCTGCAATTCACTAAAGTGATGAATAACTTCTTCTGGCTTACGTTTTTTCTTTTTGGTTGTCTGGTTTTGCTTTTCCCCAAACAAATCTTGCTCGGTTAAAATAAACGTTTTACTCGCATGGTCTGTATACCCCCAAGCAAGTGGTGTAGCAGCAAAATAAGCCCCACCTTTTTGCTGGGTAAAATCCGCCCAATTATGAAGTTGTTTAAGCCCTTCCAGCCCATGCTTTGCAAAAACAGATTCCAAGCGCTCCAAAACCGATTGAGACCCTGCAGAAATAAGCACCTTATACTTATTTTTAAGCGCCATTTTAATATCAGCCACAGCTTTATCAAACACATTTACGCTGTTTGATTGCCTGTGTGCTATATAATCAACATGTGTTTTTAAATCAAAGTTAACTTCGGGCTCGTCTTTAGCTTCTTCTTTAAAAGCATCCACATGTAGCCAAGCTTTTTTCGTTTTAACCTCTTGCCATTCTTTAGGGCTAACAAACATTAAATCCGGATTAAT
>JAAZVW010000053.1 GCA_018623135.1 Pseudomonadota bacterium | reverse complement strand
GCTTCAGCACTCTGTGCATGTTGATACGGCTCTGTTGAAATATTAAGTTGCTCAGAAATGAAGTTAAGGTTTGTGCACACAAGATGATTACTTGAATAAACAACCGACTGGTAGGATTCATACGTTAAAATAAGATTTGGTTTTTGTGGGCTCTGTTCAATAACAACATGTATGGTGAATTCTGTACCTTCTCCTTTTCTGCTGGAAACTTTAATTTCTCCCCCCATAAGTTCTACAAGCTTTTTACAAATGCTTAAACCTAGCCCTGTGCCTTGGGCTTTACGTGTTGCAGAGGGGTCTTCTTGTTCAAATCGATTAAAAATGTTTGTAAGTTTATCTTCAGAAATACCCATGCCTGTATCCTGCACAGAGAAGCTTACCATGTATTTGTTATCATCAATAATACGACCAAGGTTTGCATAGATACTAATTGTGCCATTGTTGGTGAATTTAACGGCATTCGATATGAGGTTATTTAATATTTGTTGTATGCGGACAGGGTCTCCGTTCCAAAAGGTTTTAGACAGAGCAGGATCTATGTATGAAATAATAGAAACCGATTTTTCATCTGCTAAGGTTGCGAACATGCTTGCGGATTTTTGAACAATATCTTCAATTGAGAAGGTGTAATGATCGAGCTCAATTTTATCGGCTTCAATTTTAGAAAAATCAAGAATATCGTTCACTAAGACAAGCAAATTATTACTGGAGTCCTCAATGGCAGAAAGGTAAGATTTCTGCTGAACATCTAGGGGCGTATCTTGCAATAAACTGGCCATGCCTGTTATGGCATTTAAAGGGGTTCTTATTTCATGGCTCATATTCGCAAGAAAGAGTGATTTATATTTACTTGTTTCTTCGAGCTCTTTATTGGTTCTAGAAAGTTCCTTAGAACGTTGAATAAATTCTTGTTGGTATTGGTATCTCTTTCTAACCATGTAAATGGCATAACTTGCAAGAGCGCCACATAAAATAGCGCTTAATAAACTGGTAAACCAATTAATATAATGCAAAAAGGCAAAAGGGGCTTTAGGTGCAAAAGTATTAAGTTCAAATTTAAAGGGGATATTTAAGTGAGTAATTTCTAAAGATGAAGACATTATTTTTTGCTGATTTAATAAGCTTGGTATTTTGATTACAGCTTTGTTGTTTACATAAACGCTGAGAGAATCAGATTCTCTATTAAAATATTGGTTATAAATACCGCTAAGGGTTTTAGAGACGTTAGAATCAAAACGTAAAATGCCAATCAGTTTTTGGTCTCGGTAGATAGGTTTTAGGTATGTTTGAATAAACTGGCCATTACGTTTGTGGGTTTGGTGTGCATAAACACCATCTTGCGTTATAATTCTTTTTATAAGGCTTACAGGTATTCGGGGGTACTTAAAGTGAGATGTTGTCGGATAGCCATAGGTAGGAGATAAGCCTTCTTGCCTAATATCGCTATTGCTATCTATGGCATGCCAGTATACGCCTTCTAGGCTAAACATTTTTTGAGACGTAAGGTTTTTAATAGAGCCTAAAAATTCTTGCTCTGTAACTTTGGAGCTGAATTTAAATAGGTTGCCTAAACTTGCGCTGTATATATTTAAGTCAAAGCCTTCTTTAAAGTTAACAACAAAGCGTTGCAGGTTTTTAGAATATTCATCCTCTGTTGTGTTTTTAAGATAGACATAATTAAGTGCATTCATGCAAATGAAAATAACCAAACAAATTGTTGTAATAAAAAATATATGAATTTGTTGGTTTAATATTTTCATGTGAATAAGACCTAATATTTTGGTTGATAGATTTTATTATGCTGCCATGATTTAAAAATGTATATAGGCGCAACAAAAGAGGTGATTATTAGCACCTCTTTTGTTGACTTGGTAAGACATCAGATATCTATTTTTTTTGTTTTGAGTGTGTCGCGGGTTTTTCTGATAATGGCGGAATAGCGACGCTCAATATTAGGTAATTTCATATCTAGATACAACTGGAGTTCTCGGCGTTCTGTTGTGTTTAGAGGTAAGTCGTTTAAAGCTTCTAGATAGTCTTTAGAGGCCCCAAAGGTTTCTATAAAATACTCTTTAACATCATCGTTTAATGCAACACGGTAATATTCGCGTAGGTTGCGGGCGAGCCTATGGGCGATGTTTTGTCTGTTTTGTTGAAGTTCTTCCATTGCAATTTGAGCTGCGCCAAGTTTATAGCGCGCACTATCGGTGACGTCAATATGATAAAAGTTTGCAGACATAGAGTGTTCTACAGCTAATTGAATATCGGGGTCATCCAAATTAATAAAGTCTTTAAGCAGTAAAATATACTCTAAAGCAATTTGTTTAAAGTCATTAATATGGAAAGAAATTTGGGAAAGGTTCGCCCCGTATTCATTTCTTAGATGTTCATGGTATTTAGTGAGTTTGTTTGCATAATCAAACATTTCTGCATCTTCTAAAAATATGGCGTCTTCTTTTATTTCTAGCTGTCCCTTCTTTGTGGCTTTTTCTGAAAGGTTTAATGTGATTTTTTGCCCGTATTTAAGCCAAGCTAAGTCATATGCTTTTTGTAAACGCACAAGCGCAGTATTATAGCGCAAAGAACGCTTGTGATGTTTTTGTGCTTTTTCGTAATAGTCTAAAGCATTTTTAAGTTTTTTAAATTTCTTTCTAAGTGCTTTAAGGTCTTTATTTTCAATATCTTTATGCATAGAAGCACGTAAGTTTTGTAGCCCTTCAAATATGTGCTCTAGAAGTTCGTCGGGTGTAAAAGAAACTGGAGACACGGCACCATTTTCTATATAGTCGCTTAGTTCCGCCGATAAATATTTTAAGCGGCTATTACGTTTTTGTACGGATTGTTTTGTAAGGGCACGTGCACGGTCTAGTTTGTCCTGTGCTTCGGTAAATTCGGCACTATCTTTAAATTCGGCATGTAGTACTTGTACTTGTCTGCCATTTAGCATCTCATATGTAAAATAAAGGCAGTCAAAAACATCAAAGTCTGCCATAAGGTTGATATTGTTTTGATCTAAGGCATCTAAAGCACGCTGCATAAAGCCTTCATAACGTTCTAAGCCTATGCGGTATTCTGGAGACCCTCCCATAAAACGCTGTTCTACTAATAAAGCGGCTTGTGGAGAGACCTGTTGGAGCTCGTCTAAGGCATCTAGCAAGTCTTGTAGATGTTCGTTTCTGACAGAATCAATCGCAGCTGTAAGACCTAAGTGGCGGTAAGACTCGATGCGCTGTGCAGCAGCTGCTAGTTTTTTAGAACCTGTGAGATCTCCGATCGCTTGTGCGAGTGCAACTTCTGACACTTCTGGGTTTTTTAAGATAACCGTTGCAGCAAGAATACGGCGCTGATCTTCATCTAATTGTTCTAAGATAGAATTACGACTGGCAACAAGCAGGCGAAAAACTTCGTTAGAGACGCGTAACATAAGTTTTTCAGTTTCTTGTTGCTTAGTATCTTCTGTTGCATTACGAATAACGCGTGTAACAACAGCAAGTACGGCAGCGATTGCCGTATAAGTTGCGAAATAGACAATAAGTTCATTGGCGGGGGACTTACCATAGCCAATAAGATAGGCGATACTAAGGGCAATAAAAGTCGCAGGCCCAGCTGTCCATGCAAGTTCAATAATCCACCAGCCCCAAGACTCTTTCTTGATGGATTTTGCAATACGATTTGTGAAGCTATGGCTTTTAGCTGAACGGTTGTCGTTTAGGTCGCTAATGCGTTCAAATGTATCTTTAGTTTTGCTGGGTAACTGTACTTTAACTGACATCTAGGCGGTTCTTAAATTTAAAGGGTTGTTTATCATTATTAAGATGTAGTGTAACACAAAAAAGGAGTCTTTTTTACAGATAAAACGCCAAAAATGAAAAAATATTAGAGGTTTTTTAGCGGTTGTTTTTTGTATTGGTTTTTATGGTTTTTTGTTATTAAGCAATGGTTTGTTTGTTTTTAAGGGTATTTTTAATACAGGAATGAGGATTTATTTTTAAATGTATAGTAGTTGACAACTTACAAAAATCACTTTTAACTCTTTAATTAGTCGCATTACTTTTAAAAATAAACCTATTTTGTCTGCTAGTCTTTTACAGACCGAGGTGACACTTATGGCTTGCCATCCTACCGCATATCTTGTTTGTTTGTTCGGCACTTGTAGCTGTTCAGATACACAATTTTGGCTTATTAGCCTAAGCTTGTTTTTTTATATTCTTATTGTAGCGGCCTTTTGGTTTAAATTGTCTCAAACATTAAAAGAGCCGATGCAATATAGAGATAAAAAAACAAATTTTCCTTCAAATCATTCTGAAATAACAGATGGGAATCGAAAACAAAATTTACAAGATATTTTATCACAAAATTCTTGTGGAAAATGCAACAAAAAGTCGCCTTCTTGATGGAAGACGACTTTTTGTTTTATTTAATTAACTAATTGATTTTAAATATTTTATTTATTTTTTTAACTGGTGTAAAAAAAAGAAAGAAAATACCAAATGACTCTACCAAGTGAGCTGTATAGACAAAAAGTTGCCAAAAATGAACTTCATAGTGATGAAGTTCAGCTTAAGTTATTGCCGTTGTTTGATGATTTTGTGGAGTCTCTTTCTCAAGATATTACAGTGGGGGCTTATAAAGGCTTACCTGCTTGGCAGTATCAGCATAAATCTAAAGGTCTTTATTTGTTTGGTACGGTGGGACGTGGCAAATCTATGCTGATGCAACTCATTTTTGATGCATTACCCTTTCAAGAAAAGCGTCGTGTGCATTTTCACCCCTTTATGGAAGAGATACATGAACGTATGCAACATACTCAGGTGGAAAAGGGTGTGGACTTAATGCATAAAATTGCATCTGATATTAGCCTTGAGACAAAAGTGCTTTGCTTTGATGAATTTTATGTAACCAATATTGGTGATGCAATGTTATTGGGTAGGTTGCTTGAGGCCTTATTTAATTCTGGCGTTGTGTTATGCGCAACCTCTAACTGGTCGGCTGAAGATTTGTACCAAGATGGCCATAACAGAAGCAGGTTTATGCCCTTTATGAAAATGATAAATGCTCATTTGCAATCTGTTGATTTAGAGAAGGGGCAAGATTGGCGAATGACAAAAGGTGAAGCAAAAACGACAAATGCTCATTGTGCAGCAGATGTTTTTAATGAGGTTAAAGCGACGGATTTTCCTCTAGGTTATTTTGCTTTAAAAGCGCAGGCGCAAGAAGACCGTAAGATTTGGTTTAAGTTTGAAGATTTATGCGGGCAGAATATTGGTAGAGGTGAGTTTATGGAACTTGCCAACCAAGTTGATACATTGGTGCTTTCAGATATGATTTCCTTAAATGAAAAGGCAGATATGGCGATGCGGTTTGTTGTGCTTGTAGATATTTTTTATGAGTTACAGAAACAAATTTTACTGTTTTCTGAGATACCGCTAAAAGATTTGTGTACCCAAGGACAGGCTGCTTTTGCTTTTGAAAGAACGCTTTCTAGGTTGCATGAAATGGGGGTAAGATAAGGTGATGCTTTTTGTGCAGTATTACCAAAGCCCAATTGGGTATTTAAAGATAACAGCTTCTGAAACTGCTTTATTAAAAATTGAACATGCGACAGAGCAGGGTGAAAATACAGAAAATAGCATAACCAAACAGACACAAATGCAGTTGGAAGACTATTTTGCAGGTAAGAGAAAATCTTTTGATATTCCTTTGGATTTGCAGGGGACAGACTTCCAAAAACAGGTGTGGCAAGCTTTAATTCAAATTCCTTACGGGAAAACCTGTAGTTATAAAGAACTTGCACAGGCTATAGAAAAGCCTAAAGCCATAAGGGCAGTGGGTGGTGCAAATAATAAAAACCCTGTTTCTATTATAGTTCCTTGCCACAGGGTTATTGGGGCTAATAAGAAATTGGTAGGGTACGCTGGTGGTTTAGATAGAAAAGAAGGTCTGTTAGCTTTGGAACAAAAATACAGTTAAACTGTTTGTAGCATGATAAAAAAATCCCCGACAGAGTATCGGGGATTTTTTTACATATCGTCTTCAGAATCGTCTTCGTTGTTTTCTTCTGACTCATCTTCATTTTCATCCGAATCTTCAGAGTCATCTTCGTATGTTTCTTCGTATTCATAACGGTAAGATGTATCGTCGTTTTCTTCTGAAGTGTCATCTGCATGCACGGTTGTTTGTAGCGCAGTTACAAGCGCTAAAGTTAAAAGTACATATTTAATCATTTTAGGATATCCTTAAATATAAAAGAATTCGCCGACGGTTTCGGCTTGGTAGTTATTATAATCTATTTTTATAAATAAGAGATACAAAATAATTATGAAGCTGTTGGTTTTGTGTATTTATCTAATAAAGCCTCAAAGGATTTCCACATGTCCATTTGTCTTTGGTATTCGTAGTCACCAATTTCGGGCTTCATAAATTCAAGATTTCCGTAAATATCATCTAGAAATTCGTAATAAGAAAAGTCTTCATCGTTAAGTGGGTTTACAAAATTAGGGTCGTGTACATCTACATCTGTTTTTGTATCGGCATTAAAATTAGCCATAATGATGGTGTTCATTAGCCTAAATTCAGCAAACATTTTATCTTCAAAGCTTAGATTGGCTGTAAATTCATTCCATGCCTTTGCGACCTGTGGGTCTGTGTGTTCTGTTGGGAATTTAAACATATTGGCATCGGCGATTGTAGTTAGGCCATTGCCATCGATATCTCGCGTGTTTTCTGGAGAGAGGAGGAGATTATGTGCACCTTCTTCTGTAAGGTTTTGAATACGTTGATCTGTTAAGGGTTCTGCAATTCTATGAACTTTTTGAACAACTTCTCGCTGCTCTGTTGATAAAGAAAGAAGCGCTTCTTTAGGATCTGTTAAAGCATCTGATTGATGTGTCGCGTTGAGTATTTGTGCAAAGTCTTCTTTTAAATTGGGCATATCAATTAAGTATTCCGCAAAACGATGGATATTTTTATCAAAGTAACTGTTCCATTGTTCCGTCTTGGGGTGTTGGTTGTTGGTTTCGGGAGAGGCTTGGTTTAAAAAGTCTAAAAAGCTTGCGGCCTCTGTATTTGCATTATTTGCCGTTTGCCCTGTTGTTTGTTGTGTAAAAAGAGGTGATACCTTCACGTTTTTATCCTTTGCTTTAATTAAATATATTTAAATAGCCAATACGTTGGTATGGCTATGAATTTTAAAATGCAAGTTTTTAACCAAAAAACATAAGAGCTGTTAAAATTATATAAAATGAGTTGTTTTTTCTGGTTTTTATGAATAGAACATGCAAAATTAAAAAATAGCGAAGGGTTTTTAAGGCGCTTTCGTTTATCTAAGTAATATAGATTAAAAATAAGGATATATTTACCTATGAAAAAAACTGCTTTAGTTGTTTTGGCAACTGTTTCTTTAGCCGGATGTTTCCAGACAAAAACGCTAGACCCGAATGCATATAATTATAATGAAATGCAGAATGTACAAAGCATTAAGCGTGGTGTTGTGATTGCTGTTGAGCAAGCAAATGTTGCCATTGAAGGTTCTGATGACTATGCGGCAGTTGGTGCCATTGCTGGTGGTTTAGCTGGTTCTCAGTTAGGGCAGGGTGTTGGCCGTGATGTTGGTATTGCAGTTGGTGCTATTGCTGGCGGTGTAGCTGGTAAAATGGGTTCTGCTAAAACAGAACAAGCATTTGTTTACACTGTAGAGCTACAACAAGGTGGTATTATTCAGGTTGCACAACAAGGGCAGTATATTCCGCAGTCATCTAAGGTATTTGTAAAATACTTCCCTGGTAATCGTAAAACGATTTCTGTAGATCAGTCTCAGGGTGTAACATTCTCTACAACAAAAGAAACAACCTATACTGAAAAAGAAGAAGCGCAACGTAAACAGGCGATACGCGCGCGCGC
>JAAZVW010000052.1 GCA_018623135.1 Pseudomonadota bacterium | reverse complement strand
GTTTTTTCTTACTACCTTTCGTTAGGGGATATTAAACAGGCTTTGCATCATTCTACCTACATGGAAAATGCAGATAATCCATCATTGCTCTTTTTGGTGCTGAAATCCTACGATGCTGCGGCAGAAGGTGCCTTAGATGATGCTTACAATTATATGCATAAAGCACAGGAACAGATGCCACGTATGCTTCAGCTTTTACTAGCTGAGGCTTATATTAATATCGCACGTGGTGATCATGTTGAGCAAAGTATCCAGAAATTAAAAGACTACAAGCCAGAGCCGAATATGAGCGTTTATAAGTACTATCATTTGGGGCGCATGAGCGAGCGTATGGGTAAGTTAGATGTTGCTCTGGAATATTATAGATCTGGTTATATGATGGACCATAGTTCTTTTGCCTTAGCAGAATCTTTGGTGCGTATGCACTTAAAATTGTCTCAAGAACAAAAAGCAGAAGAAATTATAAATAATTATTTGCGCGTTAATAAAGATACGCTGCTTGTTGACCATATGAAAGAGCGCATCACACTAGAACTTTCACAAGAAAAAACGAAAAAAGAGCTCTTAAAAGAGGATTTGGCAGAGGTTATGCTGGGGCTTGCAAGCTCAGTATCTGTTAGAGACCTTTCTGTTGTCGGGCATCAGTTTTTAAAGCTTGCGTTGTTTGTAGACCCGAGCCATAGCTTTGCGCATTATTATGTGGGTGTTGTGCTTGAGGAGCAGGGGAGATATGAACAAGCGATAGAGCATTATCAGCAGATTCAATTTGGGCAGGCGCCTTATCTTTCATCTAGAGTGCGTATTGCAGAAGCGATGTATGAGCATAACAAGAAAGCTGAAGCGATAGAGATGCTTGAAAAAATCAATAAAAAATACCCTAATCGTGTGGCTATTCAGCGTAGTTTAGCAGAAATGTACTTTGATAGTAAAATGTATGCGAAAGCCCTTAGGTCTTACGATGAATTGCTAGAAAAAATTGAGAGACCTTCATTAAATGATGCGGGATTATTTTTTGCACGTGGTGCTAGTTATGAGCGCTTGGATGATATAGATGCGGCCATTAAAGATTTAGAGAGCGCCCTTGCGTTAAGACCGAATAACCCGACAATTTTGAACTATTTGGGTTATATGCTAGTTGATGCAAATAGAGAGATAGAGCGTGCTCTTTTAATGATTAAACGCGCACTTACATTGCGTCCACAAGATGGTGCGATTATTGATAGTTTAGGTTGGGCTTACTATAAGCTCGAACGTTACGAAGAAGCGGTGAAGTTTTTGGAACTAGCTGTGGAGTATGAGCCACAAGATGCCACAATTAATAGCCATTTAGGTGATGTTTATGAGGCATTAGGAAGAAAAGCTGAGGCCATGCATCAGTGGCAAAAAGCTAGCCAAATGGTTATAGATGATGAAGAAATTCGTGCGCATTTGGAAAATAAGCTTAAAAGCCAGCACGTAAAAAACGAGCAAAAAAGATAAATTTTGCAAAAATACTGTTGACAACTTTTTTAAAAAGCCTTAATTTACGCCTTACGTGATTGGGGTATAGCCAAGCGGTAAGGCAACGGGTTTTGATCTCGTGATCCCTGGTTCGAATCCAGGTACCCCAGCCACGATAAAAAAAGCCAGTTTTTATAACTGGCTTTTTTTTATGTAATCGGCTTGCATTTTAAGGGCTGCTTTATCATTATTAATTTAGGCTTTAAAGAGTTTAAAAATAACAATTAAGGGAAATCCACATGGCTTTTGAACTACATGAGCGTTTGCAGGCAGATACAATTGAAGTCTGCGATCTTGAGCTTTGCAAAGTACTTTTAATGAATGATGAAAACTACCCTTGGCTTATTTTGGTGCCTATGCGTGAAAACACCCGGGAAGTGCATCAGCTTTTTAAAGATGAACAGTATAAGCTTATGGATGAAATTTCTCATGTAAGTGCGGTATTAGAGCGCTTTACAGAGGCAGATAAAATGAATATTGGCGCTTTGGGTAATATGGTACACCAGCTACATGTGCATGTGATTGCGCGTTTTAAAGATGACCCTGCTTGGCCAAACCCTGTTTGGGGTGCTAAAGGTGCGCGTGCTTATGATGAGGAGCACTTACAGGCGCTGGCTCAAAGTTTACGAGATAAATTAACGAATTAGCTGAATAATTCTTGACATTGTACGCAAAAAGCTTAATGATGCGGTATTTCAATTAAAGCGATTTTGGACACCCTTGGAGGTCAAGTCGTAAATATTAATATTTTATAAAGGATTTTAAGATGTCTACATTAGAACTTAAATCTCGCGAACGTAGCGGTAAGGGGGCTGCACGTGCACTTCGTCGTGAAGGTAATCTTCCTGGCGTAGTATACGGTGCAAAGAAAGAACCACAACCAGTGCAAATGAATGCACATGAGTTTATGATGGCTTCACGTGTTGAAGGTTTCTTTTCTCACCTACAAACTCTTTCTCTAGATGGTAAAGAAGTTAAAGTACTAGCGCGTGACGTTGAGCGTCACCCTGTTACTGGTCAAGTTGAACACGTTGATTTTCTACGTATTGATCCTAAACAACGTATTAAAGTTAAAGTACCTGTACAAGTTACTGGTACAGAAGTTTGCCCTGGTATTAAAATTGGTGGCGTACTTCAAATGGTACGTAACGAAATTGAACTATGGTGTACAGCGGACTCTATTCCTGCATATCTAACACTTGATATGTCTGAAATTAAGATTGCTGAATCTGCACACGTATCTCTAATTGAGCTACCTGCAGGTTGCGAACTTACAGTAGACCGTGACTTTACAGTTGCAACAGTTGTATCTACACGTCAATCTACATTGGCTGAAAAAGCTGAAGGTGAAGGCGAAGCTGCAACAGAAGAAGCTGCTGAGTAGTTATAGATGTTTTTGATTGTCGGTTTAGGCAACCCTGGTTCTAAATACGAAAACAATCGACATAACATCGGATTTTTAGCGGTGCAGGAGATCCTGCGCCGCTATTCTTTTTCTGATTTCAGAGAAAAATTTAAAGGTTTATATACTGCAGGTGATATTGCAGGCCATAAGGTGCATTTGTTGTTGCCACAAACTTATATGAATCTTTCTGGTGAGTCTGTACAGGCTGCAGCGCAGTTTTTTAAGATTAAACCAGAGCATATTATTGTATTACACGATGAATTAGATTTACCGCCCCTTAAAGTTAAAATTAAAAAAGGTGGTGGCAATGGTGGGCATAATGGTCTTAAATCTATTCAGCAACAATTAGGTACGCCAGATTTTAAACGTATTCGCATTGGTATTGGTCACCCTGGGCGCAAAGAGCTTGTGAGCCCTTATGTGTTGGCAGATTTTTCTAAGGCAGAAAAGCCAGATTTTGAGCGTTTAAATGAAGATTTAGCCGATGTGATACCTTGGTTGTTAAAAGAAGGGGAAGCAAAAGCTTCTTCAGAGCTTGCACGCATGCGGCATTCATAAAAAAATCCCAGATTAATTCTGGGATTTTTTTATGAATGCTTATTCAAGAGAAATAAGCGCGCAGTAGATGTGCAAATTATGTAGATCGGAGTGAATATCTATATGGCCGCCCATGCTACGGGCAATTTGCGAGCTGGCAAAAAACTTCGCTTCTGCGGAGATATGTATTTTTTTATTCAGGCCGATAAATTTAGGCACATCATTTTCAATGAAATGTTGTCATCGGAAAACCTCCGAATTCTGGAAAGGGAACCTAGTATAATGAGGGGTCGTTCAGTTATAAGTCTGACAAAAAAAGAGATGCTGTAAAGACGAAAGAAGCCCCAGCAATAAACTGGGGCGTTACATAAGCTTAGGTATCGCTAAGCATGAAAGAATAGATATAAACACCAAAGGATTGGTAGCTGGTGCCATTGTCATAGGTGCAAGGCTCCTGTAAGGCAAGTTTAAAGTGAGATTTTTTTGTGTTGTGTTTATGTTGTAGTGTTTTATTTTGCATATCAAAATAAGACTTGAGAATTTTGACATGAGACAGCTGCCAGAACTTTTGTTCTGTTTCTGGTGCTAAAGCAGGGGTAATATCCAAAAGTTCTACATAAAAGGGGTAGCTTTGGGCGTATTGGATTTGCTCAACCAAATATTCACGCAATATATTATAGGTGTTTTTGCGTGGTAGCAGTTGCGTTTTGAGGAGGTTGTCTAAGTCTTCCAAAAGCGCTTCAGCTGATAAATTAGGAGCGACATCGAATAAGTGTGCCGCTAAGTCTTTATCTGCCTCTGATAGTTTTGGTAGAGGGTTTTTGTGTTTTTGAGCAATTTCTTTTTTGGTTTTACCCAACAAAAGAAGCTTTTTAGGCAGGCGCTGATCAACAAGTGATAGGCTGGGTGGTTTTTTTGTCGTCATAGGAGAATCTCCTTTAAAAGGAAAAATGAGATCTTATTGATTTTACAGCATAAATATAAACTGTAAACAAAATAAAACCCCTTAATTTATAATAAAAAAAAGGGGTTATAATGAATCGTTATTCAGCGAATTGTACATTCAGAAAAAGTCCGTATAAAAATTGTTGATCTTCCGTTTTGGATTCAGACCACTGTACGGCCATGCCTGCTATATCGGCATGTTCTTCGGCAATAGCGCAAAGAGCGGCATTAAGTTGTTGAACAACTTTTTGGCGAATGAGGTTTTTAAACTCTTCATCAGAAAGCTGTACTTTAGACGGGAGGCCTGAAATTTGGAAGCGAATACTATTGCCTCTAAGTTCAGGAATTTCGCCGTTTTTGCTGTGATTTTGTGGGTTTTGTAGCAGCTGTTCTACATAATGCACAAGAGCAAGAGGGTTCATGGTAAGAACAACAGCATCAAAAGAATTCCAAAAATCAATTTTGGCTTTTTCTTCCTCTTTTTGCTTTTGCTCCAGTTTTGGTGTAATAGATGTGACAATGCTCATGGTATTGCTCCTCTATAAATTAGAGTTCGGGTGCAAAGGTGAGTTCTACAACAATTTGATGTTGCACTTTAATGGGTTGTGTTTGTTTGCTGATATAACGGCTACTTGGTGCTTTTACGAGTTTCAGTTCTGCTGAAAAGCAGGTTGAATTTTGGCTGTAGCATTCTTTAAAATGCTCAGACATTTTTTGATAGGATTTCAGTGCCTGGATGCGCTGCATATCTTTAGGTGTAAGAGCAGGCAAAATATCTTCAATAATACAGATAATTTTGTTTGTTGTGCCACGCCCTTGGCAGGCAATAGCCATCTGCCCTTGTAAATTAGCAAGACCGTCTTGGTCCTCAACGTAAGCTGTGAGGCAGGTATCAATATCTTCTAGGGCAATATCTATTGCATTGATATATTGGGCAGTTATTTTTGTGACGCCGGCTATAAAAGGGCGCTGGCTTTCGGTAAGTTTTTCTTTGCGTCGTTCTGTTAATGAAACAACGCCTTTTAAGGTTTGGTCGTTCATAAGGAAATACTCCGTATAGAAGGACAAAAATGAAAGTCAGATAAGATAAGATATTGTATGCATTTTAAGGCTCGATCTTAGAAGAGTCAATATATTTAAAGCTTTGTTTTTTTGTAAAAAATGCTAAACTCCCAAACATATTAGAAATAAAGGAGAATTTTTATGGGTTTTAAATGTGGTATTGTTGGGTTACCCAACGTTGGTAAGTCTACGCTTTTTAATGCATTAACTGAAAAAGCATCGGCAGAAGCAGCCAACTTCCCATTTTGTACAATTGAGCCAAATGTTGGTTTGGTTTCGGTACCTGATACACGTTTAGATACTTTGGCTAAAATTGTAAGCCCTGAAAAAATTATCCCGACTCAGATTGAGTTTGTTGATATTGCTGGTTTGGTAAAAGGCGCATCGGAAGGTGAAGGTCTAGGAAACCAATTTTTAGCAAATATCCGTGAAGTTGATGCTATTGCCCATGTGGTGCGTTGTTTTGAAGATGATAATATTACCCATGTTTCTGGTGCGGTGAGCCCCTTAGATGATATTGAGGTGATTCATACAGAGCTTATGCTTTCTGATTTAGCAACTGTTACAAAAATGAATGAAAACTTAGCTAAAAAAATTAAGCAAGGTGATAAAGATGCCAAAGCAACAGCAGCTGTTTTTGAAAAATGGCAGGCAGCTTTAGAAGAAGGCACAATGGCATCGGTTGTTGAATTAACAGATGCAGAAAAAGAAGCAGTGAAGCATGTACAGCTTTTAACGACAAAACCTATTTTGTATGTGTGCAATGTTGCAGAAGAAGATGCCGCGGAAGGTAATGCGCTTTCTGAAAAAGTGGCAGCACATGCTGCTAAAGAAGGGGCGCAATCTGTTGTTGTTTCTGCTGCTATTGAAGCAGAAATTTCGACAATGGATGCTGAAGATAAGATTGAGTTTTTATCTGACCTTGGCTTAACAGAGCCAGGATTAAACCGTGTTATTCGTGCAGGCTATGAACTTTTAGACCTTATTACATACTTTACAGCTGGTGTAAAAGAAGTACGTGCTTGGACGGTGCGTAAACATTCTACAGCGCCACAGGCAGCGGGTGTGATTCATACAGACTTTGAAAAAGGGTTCATTCGTGCAGAAACGGTTGCTTATGCTGATTATGTCGCTGGCAATGGTGAACAAGGTGCTAAAGATGCAGGTAAGCTACGCCTAGAAGGTAAAGAATATATTGTACAAGATGGCGATGTTATGCACTTTAGATTTAATGTGTAAACACAAACAAGATGACAGCATTTACAGCTAAACATTTACAAAGAAACCTTGTACTTTTACGAGGTTTCACTGTTTTAAGGGCAGCGCTTATTGTGTATTCGGTGCTTGTGCCTTATTTGCTGTTTAAAGGGCTTGAAACAGGCACTGTTTTTTTACTTCAAGGGGTTATTTATTCGGGGCTGTTGGTTATTATGGATGTGCCTGCTGGGCATTTAGCGGATAGAATTGGCCGTAGAAAAACGTTATTTATTGGCGCGATTATTCTGCTTTTGGGGCATTTTTTAATGTTTTGGGGCAGTGGTTTAAATGCTATGATCTTTTCTTTTATTGCTTCTGGCGTTGGGTCTTGTTTGCTTTCTGGTGTGCCTTCTGCTTTGTTGTATGATTCTTTAAAATCTGCTCAGCAATTGCCACGTTATCGTAAGCAGGAATCTAAACTTAAAGAGTATGGGTATTATGCCAATGCTCTTGCTGGGCTTATGGGTGGTGTTATGTTTAGCTTTAATGTGCATTTACCTATTTTATTAACGATGCTAGCTATGTTTTTAGCTGTGTTTTTACCTTTGTTGATGCATGAACCTAAAGTGGAACGTAAAAGAGAGCTTAAAAAGGCGCATTTAGAAATTTATGATGTGCTTCATTATGCTTTAAAAGGGCACGATGAAATAAAATGGCTGCTTTTATTAGCTTTTAGTATTATGCCGATGACGTGGTTGGGGTTTTGGCTTGCGCAGTCTTTTTGGGTAGAAATTGGTATTTCACCTGTGTATTATGGCTTTTTTAATGCGGGTTTACTTTTTGTAGCTGCTTTTGGTGCCCGTATTTTCCCGAAACTTTTGAGTATATTGAGTTTACTTAAAATTGCGCTGATTATGGCGCTGCTTATTTCTGTTGCTTTTATTGTACAAGGGCTTTATGCGGTAAGTTATGTTATTGTTTTACAGCTCTTAGTTTCTTTAAGCTTTGGTATTTCGGATCCGATGTTTACGGATTTGATTAACCATAGAGTTTCTTCTGATATTCGCGCTTCTATGGTTTCGGTACTTTCTTTCATCAATCGCTTGGGTATTGTTCTTTTATCTTTATTGATGACGCCTTTAATGGGGATTTATACGGCATCTGACTTATTTGTTGGTGCGGGCGTATTGGTATTGTGTATCGCTTTACCTGTTATTGCGTTATTACAGAAAAAAGGTGTGTTTGCACAGATAAGCTAGATAGGTATTTAGCGAGAGAGATCTGCACG
>JAAZVW010000021.1 GCA_018623135.1 Pseudomonadota bacterium | reverse complement strand
GCCGCTTTATCGTAACCTAAATAAGGGTTTAATGCTGTTACAAGCATAAGTGAGTTGTTTAGGTTTGATGTAATATTTTCACGGTTAGGTTCGATACCTTCTACACAGTTTTCTGCAAAACTTTCGCAGGCATCTGCCATCATACGTGCTGATTCAATAAGGTTATTAATCATCATTGGTTTAAAAACATTCAACTCGAAATGACCATTAGAACCGCCAATACTTACAGCAGCATCGTTACCCATAACTTGGGCGCACACCATTGTCATTGCTTCTGCTTGTGTTGGGTTTACCTTGCCTGGCATAATAGAACTACCCGGTTCGTTAGATGGTAAGATAAGCTCACCAATACCACAACGTGGACCAGAGCCTAGCATACGGATATCGTGGGCTATTTTCATGCATGATACTGCAACAGATTTAAGTGCAGCATGGCCAAAAACAACGGCATCGTGTGCGGCTAAGGCTTCAAACTTATTTGGTGCAGATACAAATTTAAGACCTAAAAGACGAGAAACTTCTGCCGCAACACGCCCGCCAAATTCAGGGTGTGTATTAAGGCCTGTACCTACAGCTGTACCACCAATAGCAAGTTCACGCAGACCTTCTAGAGACATTTCTACACGTTTAATAGAATTTTGCATTTGCACTGCATAGCCAGAGAACTCCTGCCCCAAAGTAAGAGGTGTTGCATCCTGTAAATGTGTACGACCAATTTTAATAATATGACGAAAAGCTTGTGACTTTTCTTCTAAAGCTAATTTTAATTTGTTTAATTTAGGAAGTGTATAGTTTTCTAGCATATCAATAGCGGCAATATGCATTGCTGTTGGGAATGTATCGTTAGACGACTGACCTTTATTTACATGGTCATTCGGGTGTACTGGTTCTTTTGTACCAATAACGCCGCTCATCATCTCAATAGCGCGGTTAGCCACAACCTCGTTCACATTCATGTTTGTTTGCGTACCCGAACCTGTTTGCCAAACAACAAGTGGGAAGTTATCGGTGTGTTTACCTTCAATAACTTCATCGCAGGCTTTTTCAATATGTTCAGCAATATCACGTGGGAGCAAACCTAAGTCAGAGTTTACAGTTGCCGCTGCACGTTTAAGCACAGCAAAGGCCTTAATCACTTCCGTTGGCATTTTATCTTTACCAATTTTAAAGTTTTGAATAGAACGCTGTGTTTGAGCCCCCCAATATTTATCTGCAGGAACTTCAATAACACCCATTGTGTCAGATTCTTTACGGAACTTTTCAGCCATTTGTTTACACTCCTAAAAAATTTTAAAACTATACAGAATAAATTTTACGCCGAAAAAAGCTTAAGGTCATCTGCCTTGGTGGTTTTAAGTGCATTCTTTTCTGAATACTGTGACATTTCCGCCTTGTTTTATCTGCAATTCACAGGTAATATCGGGCTTTAATCACATGAAACAACAAAACTAGAATTACAAAAATTGGAGAGCCTTATGTCTTACAAACGTCATCTCGTTACAAGCGCATTACCTTATATTAATGGTGTTAAACATTTAGGGAACCTTGTTGGCTCTATGCTCCCTGCAGATGTTTACGCCCGCTTTTTACGACAAAAAGGTGAAGAAGTCATTTATATCTGCGCCACAGATGACCACGGCACACCTGCAGAAATTGCTGCACACAAAGCAGGCTTATCTGTAAAAGAATTCTGCGACCAATCACACGAAACACAAAAAGAAATTTATGAAGGCTTTGCTTTAAAATTTGACCATTTTGGACGCACAAGCAGCCAACAAAACGCCGCACTTACACAGCATTTTTGTGCAAAACTTAAAGAAGAAGGTTTTATTGAAGAAAAATCTGACCAACAACTATACTCTATTGATGATGAACGCTACCTACCCGACCGCTATGTAGAGGGTACTTGCCCACATTGCGGATTTGAAGGCGCGCGTGGTGATGAGTGTGAAGGCTGTGGCAAACAAATGGAACCTACGGAGCTTTTAAACCCGCGCTCTTCTATCTCTGGCTCTACAAATATTGAAGTCCGTGAAACACGGCACTTGTATATTAAACTTTCTGAGCTTGATGGTCGTGTAAGAGACTGGCTGGATACACGTCATGACTTTTCGTCTCTAGCACGTGCTATTGGCTACAAATGGCTCGATGAAGGGCTACATGATCGCTGTATTACACGTGATCTTAAATGGGGTGTATCCGTAGACCAACCTGGTTATGAAGGCAAAGTATTTTACGTATGGTTTGATGCCCCTATTGGCTATATTGGTGCGACACAAGAATGGGCAGAAAAAACAGGCGGAGATTGGGAATCTTTTTGGAAAAAACCAGAGGAAGTTTACTACACACAATTTATGGCCAAAGATAATGTTTCGTTCCATACAATTAACTTCCCTGCAACTCAGTTAGGTTCTGGCGAAACTTGGAAAACAGTAGACAATATTAAAGCCTTTAACTGGCTGACATACTATGGCGGTAAATTTTCTACAAGCCGTAACCATGGTATTTTTACAGATAAAGCGTTAGAGCTTTTACCAGCAGATTATTGGCGTTATTATTTAATGGCACGCGCACCAGAATCTGATGATTCTTCTTTCACATGGGCAGATATGCAAGGCGTTATTAATAAAGACCTTGCAGATGTTCTAGGTAACTATGTAAACCGTTTACTTAAATTCACGGCTAAAAAGTTTGATGGCAAAGTACCTGAAGCAGGTACTTGGTCTGCCGCTGAAGATAAGTTTTTAACAGAAACTTCTGCTTTATTGGCAGATTATAACAAACATTTAGCAAACTGCGAATTCCGTAAAGCCATGAGCGCGTTGCGTGCGCTATGGGTTGCAGGTAACCAGTATTTAGCAGAACAAGAGCCTTGGTCTGTATTTAAAGAAGATGAAGCACGTGCGGCAACTATTTTGCGTACGGCCTTTAATTTCTTATCTGTTATTGCACGCTTAAGCGAAGTGGTGATTCCGTTTACAACAGAAAAGCTACAAGCTCTTATTCATGAACAAGATAAACAAGGAACTTGGGTAACAGACATGGAAGCGGAACTTAAGCGAGAAGCCGAAGACCGCACCTTTGAAGCCCCATCTGACGTTTTAATTCAGAAAATTGAAGATGAGCAAATTGCAGAGTTTGAAGGCACATTTGGTTCTGAAGCTGCTTAAAGCCGCTATTTTACACAGTTAACCCTATTTAGCCCTTGCATATTTTGCAGGGGCTCTTTTTGTCAGTTTTTTATATCTCTTTATTAGTAATGCCTCTCATAAATATATTGAAACAATTTTTATAAGGGCTTTTAAGGGTAATTTATTATGGATAATTTAAAGCAAGATCTTATCAATGCACAGCAGGCTGTTCAAAAAAATGAGGCAAATTTAGCTGCACGCAATAGTGAGCTTCAGCAAAAAATAGTTGCAACAGGCTTGCAAGATTTACAGTTGAGCAAAGAAGCATCCACCAATGTGGCCAGAAAACTAATGACTCTCAATAGTAAAGATTTTAAAGAAGGTCAGCTAACACTACCTGATGCAACAATGACATCTTTAAAAGCCACGCATAAGCAATTAAAAGGATCATTAGGCGAAGAGCTTAATGCCAATCAGCTCATCGATTCTGTACGTGATGGATACATGAATAAATTACAGCAATCTACATCACACACCAATCAACATGTCTTAAAAGCCATGGCAACTGCCGAATTGATGAAAAACAAAGAATTATTCCCTGAGCTTGCTCATTTACAGCATAAAACAGCTGCGCATTCGGTAGTGCAACAGATTAAAAGCGGCTTACATATGCAAAACCCGACAGAAAAAGCGCAAAACCAGTTAGAAAGTCAGTTTTTCGACCGTGGTCAAAACAATGACATAAACACCCTGCCGAAAAGTATTCAGCATATGGTGAGCGCCGCTAAAGCAGAAGATAATTTATCCAAATCACAAGAAGAATTATCTGTTTTAGAAACACGTATGGCGCAAAGAGACCCTGAGCTTTATCAGCAAGTTTCACAAGCTCAAGAACAATCTATTGAGATAGAACCAGAACGCGCTTAATTTTTAACCTATGCTTTCGTTCAAAACACTTGCATATTGGTCATAATTTAGTATTATACCCCCTATGGCTGGGGGTGTAGCTCAGTTGGTTAGAGCAGAGCACTCATAATGCTTTGGTCGGGGGTTCAAGTCCCTCCGCCCCTACCATAATTTAAAAACCCGCTTTTTCGGCGGGTTTTATATTTTTATCATCCCATAATATGCTAGTATAAAATACACATATAAATCTTAGAAAATTAAGGAAAGAGGATCAATGTCGAAATCAAGTATCGAACAGCAGATAGGACTACTTTTTGCTGATGCTTTTACAGCTTTAGATATGGATGCTGATTTAGGTCGCATCACAAAATCTCAACGCCCTGAACTTGGACAATTCCAATGCAATGGCGCCCTACCAGCTGCGAAACGATACCGACGAAATCCTCTTGAAATTGCACAAGATATTGCCGAAAAAGTACAGAGTTCTGAGCTTTTAAAATCAGTAGAGGTGACGCCACCTGGTTTTATTAACATTAAACTTGCGGATGATTTTTTAGCATCATCTGTAAATCAGTTAACAGATGATGCCCTTGTTGGTATTGAAACAACTGAAAGCCCAGAGCATATTGCTCTGGACTTTGGTGGCCCTAATGCAGCGAAACCTTTACACGTAGGCCACTTACGTTCTTCTATTATTGGTGAATCTCTTAAACGTACTTTACGCACAGTTGGGCATAAAGTAACAAGTGATATTCATTTAGGAGATTGGGGCACACAAATGGGTATGATGATTGAAGCGATCAAAAAAACAAACCCAGAGTTACCATACTTTGATGAAAACTTTAAAGGTGAATATCCTAAAAAGTCTCCGCTTGATGTGACTGAGTTTATGAGCATGTACCCTGAAGCATCTCAATTATGTAAGTCTGACCCAGAAGAGATGGATAAAGCACGCCAAGCAACACTTGAGCTACAGCAAGGTCGCGCGGGGTATCGTGCGCTTTGGCAACATATTAGAAATTTATCCATTGAAGAAATGAAGCCAGACTTTGAACGCTTAGGTGTAACATTTGACCTTTGGTACGGCGAAGCAGATGCCGACCCTTATGTATCTGTTGTTGTACAAGAAGCTAAAGAAAAGAAAATTGCTATAGAAAGCGAAGGCGCATTAGTTGTCCCTTACACAGATGATAAAGGTAAAGAACAAGCGCCGATGATATTGCTTAAATCTGATGGTGCTGCTATTTACGCAACAACTGATTTGGCAACAATTAAAGAGCGTGTTGAAAACCTAAAAATGGATCGCTGTATTTATGTTGTAGACAACAGGCAAGACTTGCACTTTAGACAGGTGTTTAACGCAGCCACACAGCTAAATTATTTAGCAAAAGATAAACTTACTTTTGCAGGGTTTGGCACAATGAACGGCCCAGACAACAAGCCTTTTAAAACACGTGACGGCGGTGTATTACGTTTAACCGATTTAATTAAAACAGCAACAGACCTTGCTTATACACGCCTAAAAGAAACAGGTGCACAAGAGCGCTTTGATGCAGAAGAGATGGCTGATATTGCTCATAAAGTCGCTATTGCGACAATTAAGTTTGCAGATTTACATAATGACCGTAAGGCCAATTATATTTTTGATCTTGAGAAGTTTTCTCAATTTGAAGGTAAAACAGGCCCTTATTTGCTATATTCTGCCGTACGTATGAAATCTATTTTACGTAAAGCGGAAGAAAGCGGTTTAATGGCAGGTAATATTATGGCGCCAACTACCGAAGAAGAGCGCGAATTAATGCTTGCTATGATGTCTATTAACAAAGCTGTTGAAACAACAATTGAAAACCTACAACCGCATCACTTATGTGATTTTAGCTATGGTTTAAGCCAAAGCTTTAGCCGTTTTTACAATGCCTGCCATATTATGGCTGAAACAGATAAAAACAAACAGCAAAGCTGGTTAGGTTTAACAAAACTTGCCCTTAAACAGCAAGAACGTATTTTAGATATGCTTGGTATTGCCATACCTGAGCGTATGTAAAACCTGCATTCTATTAAAAATCCCCGTATAAAGCCCCGTATAAAACGGGGCTTTTTTTATAAGAAAAATTTTATCATCATGTCATTTTTTATAAAAAACAACGGATAAATACCTATATCGTTTTATGTAAAAAAAGTATCAAACAAAGTTTAAGTACTTATTTAGCAGCTTTAATCACCTGATTAACAAGCGTTTCAATCATTGATTGCTGAGCTGGATCTATTAAATTACCCTCATCATCAAAGGCTGTAAAACCATTACCAATAGCCGCCATCTGAGGCACAACCATTGCATTGATATTTTGGAACACATCACGAATATGGAACAAACCACGCAAACCACCCAAGCCACCAGGTGAACAGGCCATAAGACCAACCACCTTACCTGTGTATGCAGACAGAGCTGTTTCATTTTCTGTATGTGGGCGGGATGTCCAGTCTATTGCATTTTTCAGTAAGGGTGAAAACGAAGAGTTATATTCTGGTGAAGCGACAAAAAAGGCATCGTGAGATGTCATAAGGGCTTTAAGGTCTTTTGCTTCTGTTGGTAGACCTGATGACGCTTCTAAATCTTGATCAAAAAGCGGCATTGGCACATCTTTCTTTAAATCAACAAAGGTAACATCTGCGCCCTTATTTTTTGCAACAGATAACGCGTACTGAACAAGCTTAACGTTTATAGAGTCTGTGCGAGATGAACCCGAAAAACCTAAGATTTTGACCGTCATTTTATTATTCCTTTTATTAAAGACTTAGCATTTAATTTATTATATCTGCTCTTAAAGCAAATAAAAACCCCAGTTTTATTCTGGGGTTTTTATCTTCATTTTTACTTAACTTAAGGTTAAAACCCTAAATTAATGCCACCAAAGTTATAGCTAGGCGCTTGACACTGTGAAATAATTGTCTCACCGCTAGTATTTGTTAGGCTCCAAGTACCATCATTACATTTAAAACTACAAGAGCTATATGTACGTTTGTTTGTACCAGTTGCACCAAAATAACAACCTGTATTGACTTCACAAGAGGTTGTATATGTGCCGCCACTTTGTGTATTAGCAAGCGTTGCTGTATAAGGCGTACCCGGAATACCAAAGCCGCCGCCTTTGTAAACCGTTGTGTTACCACCCGAACAAGCACGTGGCAAACGACAAGATGTGGACGTAACTTCTAAGCCTTTTTCTACATCACATTTTGCGGTACAACCTGTACCAATAAAGCCTGTTTGACAGCTACCAAAACCTGTTGATTCTAGAGGAATAACAGGCAAAGCACAGCCATCTACAACAGTGGCCTTACAAGATGCGATTTTACGCACCAAGGCTTCTAGTTCATTTACTTTATTTAAAAGGCCGTCGTTACCATTAGGACCTTGTAAGAGTTGTTGGTATTTTGTATCAACTTTCGAAATATCTTCTGCTGTTTTTTCTGCCTGCTCTGAAATAGCAGTTGAAATACTTTCCGATAGTTCATTAATTGAGTTTTGAACATGCTGATATCGCATACGGTTAATTGCTTCTTCCGATGCTTTTTTTGTTGTTTGGCCAGAACCAACAACTTGCTGTGCCTGCACAGACAAAGCTGTACAACAAAGCATTAATACTAATATAAATTTTTGCATCTTAATTATCCCTTAAGTTATAACTAGCCCTGACTATATACCAATTATTTAAGTATATATAATAATTAAAGTATACTTTTTAAAGTGTGTATATATACCTGTGTCTTCTGAGTTATGTCTCTTTATGAAGGTCTGTTTAAAATAAGCGCTTGTATAACAGCCTGATCTGCCAAGGTAGATGTATCACCTATCTGGTCTTCCTCATGGGCTGCTATTTTACGCAATATACGGCGCATAATTTTACCTGACCTTGTTTTAGGAAGTTCTGGTGCCCAGTGAATTACATCTGGCTTTGCAATAGCACCTATTTCTTCTCGTAATAACTGAATAAGTTCATCTTTTGTTTCATCAGTCGCATTTTTACCCCGATGCAGAGTTACATAAGCGTAAATCCCCTCGCCTTTTACATCATGAGGGAAGCCCACCACAGCAGCTTCTGATACTAGAGGATGTTCAACCAAAGCTGATTCAAGTTCTGCTGTACCTAGGCGATGACCAGATACATTAAGCACATCATCTACACGGCCTGTAATACGGTAATCTCCGTCTTTATCTCTTTTGGCACCATCACCAGAAAAGTACAAATTCTCAAAAGCAGAGAAATAGGTTTCTTTAAATCGCCTATGGTTCCTAAATACGGTTTGCATTTGCCCTGGCCATGAACCTCTCATACAAAGCAACCCTTCTGCTTGCTTTGTTGTTATTTCTTCTCCTTTATCTGTTACCAGAACAGGCTCTACACCAAAAAATGGCTTAAGTGCGTAACCTGGTTTTAACGCCATTGCACCAACGAGCGGTGTAATAAGAATGCCGCCTGTTTCTGTTTGCCACCAAGTATCTACAATTGGGCAACGGCTTTCTCCGACAACTTTATAATACCATTCCCAAGCTTCGGGGTTAATTGGCTCCCCTACAGAACCTAATATTCTTAAAGAAGAGCGATCATAATTTTGTACAATTTCATCCCCAAATTGATACAACGAACGAATAGCTGTTGGTGCTGTATAAAACAAATTCACCTTATGTTTTTCAACCACCTGCCAAAAACGCCCTGCATCTGGGTATGTAGGCACACCCTCAAACATCAGCGTTGTCGCCCCGTTTGTAAGTGGGCCATAAAGAATATAAGAATGCCCTGTAATCCAACCCACATCAGCTGTGCACCAGTAGACCTCTCCCTCATGATAATCAAATACATATTTATGAGTCATGGCCGCATAAAGTAAATAACCACCCGTACCATGTAGCACCCCTTTAGGGGTACCTGTAGAACCTGAGGTGTATAGAATAAATAAAGGGTCTGTCGCTAGCATAGATGTACAAGGACAGTCTGTATCTGCCTCTTGAAGAGCTGTATTTAAGTGCACATCTCTTTGAGGATTTAAAGTTACATCAGCGCCTGTTTTTTCTAGCATCAGTACATGGCGCACCTGCTCTAAATCTTTAACGGCCTCATCTACTGTTTTTTTCAGCGGAATTTTTTTACCACCACGGACCCCCTCATCGGCTGTCATTACGATTTCTGCATCGGCATTTTCGATACGGTTTTTAAGGGCTTCTGCGCTAAACCCTGCAAAAACAACAGAATGTATAGCACCAATACGTGCACAAGCAAGCATGGCATAAGCGACTTCTGGCACCATAGGCATATAAAGGCATACGCGATCTCCTTTTTTAACACCATAGCTTTTAAGTACATTTGCCATTTTGCAGACATTTTCGTAAAGTTCCTGATAGCTAATATGTTGTGCTGGTTTATTAGGGTCATCTTGTTCCCAGATAATAGCTGTTTGCTGTGCACGCTGAGGTAAGTGTCTATCTACCGCATTATAACAGGCGTTTAATTGCCCCCCTGTAAACCAAGAAATTTGCGGGTCTGTAAAATTTGTATCTTTTACTTTTTGCCATTTTTTATCCCATGTTAAAAATTCTTCAGCACGGGCAGCCCAAAAAGTATCTGGTTGCCTAATAGATTCTTGGTACATTTTTTCATAAAGCTCATCTGTAATATGTGCTTTTTCTTTTACGGCTTGTGGGACAGGGTAAACTTTATGCTGACTCATGTAACCAATGCTCCTTTATTATTTTTATAGCTCCATAATAGTATGCCACAAAATAGATATGGCGACGAATAACTCTTTTATAAAGCCTTGATTTTTGTTAAAAATGGCTTGATTTAGATGACAAATTTACGTATACAATAACTCTTTTTAATAAATAGCTCATATGAACAATGAGATAGATAGGATAAACCCATGCTTAAAGTGCAACGACCAGAACGTTCAGAACTACTTATGCCAGCAGGTTCTTTAGCTAAGCTAAAAACAGCGGTACTTTATGGTGCTGATGCTATTTATTGCGGTACACCCGATCTTTCTTTACGTACAAAATCAGCTTTTAGTGCTGAAGAGCTTATAGAGGGTATTGAATTTGCACACAAACATGGTGTACGTGTGTATTTAACGCTTAACCTCTTTACACATAATAAAGACATTGAAAAACTACCTAAATTTGTAGAAACAATCCGCCACGTAAACCCAGACGGCGTTATTGTTGCAGACCCTGCTGTTTTCCAATTTGTAAAAGAAAATGCGCCCGAAATTGAGCTCCACGTTTCAACACAGGCAAATATTTGCTCTTACGCATCTGTGAACTTCTGGAAAAATCAAGGGGCTTCTTTAGTTGTGCTCGCGCGTGAAGTTTCGTTTGAGGAGCTTAAAGAAATACGTGAAAAATGCCCAGATGTTAAACTAGAGGCTTTTGTGCATGGTGCCATGTGCATGACATATTCTGGCCGTTGCCTTCTTTCTAACTTCATGTCTGAGCGTGGTGCCAACCAAGGTAACTGTGCACAAAGCTGTCGCTGGAAATATAAGCTGCATATTAAATTACGTGATGGACGTACAGAAGAACTAAACATTACTGAAGACAATAAAGATATGTTTGAGTTCTTACTAGAAGAACAGTTCCGTCCTGGTGAATTTATGCCAATTGAAGAAGATTTGCGTGGCTCGTATATTCTAAATGCGAAAGACCTCTGCTTAATGCCTGTGCTTAATGAATATTTAGATGCGCAAATTGATAGCCTTAAGGTAGAAGGTCGTCATAAAAATGAATACTATGCAGGCGCTGTGGCGCGTGCATACCGCAAAGCAATTGATGACTGGTATAAAGACCCTGAAAATTGGCGTTCTGAACCATATATGCGTGAGCTGAATATGATTCGTAACCGTGGTTATTCTCTTGCCTTCCATAAAGGTCGCCTAGAAAACCATGCGCATGATTATGACACAACAGCCTCTCTTTCTGAGTGGACTTTTGGTGGCTTTATTCGTGAATGGGATAATGATAATATTATCTTTGAGCTTAAAAATGAGCTCACAAGTGGTGATGTTCTAGAATTTTTACCACCAACAACAACAGGCTATGATTCTTTTGAACCTATCCGTATTAGGCTTTATGAATTTATAAATGCTGCAAATTCTGCTGTAACGGAAAAAGTATCTGCAGGGCAAAACTTTGCGATTCGTATTCCTAAAGAACTTTTCCATGCAGAGGATTTAGAACAGCTTAAAGACTGGATGCCAGCAGGCACAGTTGCTCGCCGTGAAACAAGCCAAAACATGGTTAAAAATGATGCGCGCACAAAGGTACGTATTAAATCGCATCAGGCAGAGGCTGGTAAAATTTCTGAAGATATGTATGAAACATATAAAGCTAAAATGGAAGCAGCAGCTTCTATGAACACAGACAGCCAGAAATCTCCTAAACTTAGAGATGACGGTTGTTGCGGATTAGGCTGTAATGGTTGCCTTATCTTCTGGAATGATGATAAATACGCCAAAGCCCGTGACATTCTTCAGCAAAAGAAAATGGGCACAAGGCTAGATGTGAAAGAAAAGCAAGCCGCTGTAAGTTAGCATATAAAAAAGCCAGTTGATATTTCAACTGGCTTTTTTCTCAATAGATCACTGCTTAAAAAGATAGTCTATTAAGCTTTTGGTGGCACAAACACCTCTGCCTTTTCCCCTGGGAATTGTTCTACATAAATAGACTGACTTGGGAAGGCAAAGCTAGAACCTGCACCTTCAACAATCTCTTTAATGCGATAAGCAAGTTTTTCTTTAATTTCTAACCATTCACCCCAGTTTGTAGTTTTAGTAAAGCAGTACAACATAAGGTCAATAGAAGAATCAGAAAAACGATCCACACGCACAAAGGTTGCCACATTTTCTGGGCATTCAAAATCTTCTGTTTCCAGTATGTAAGCTTCTATTTGATCTCTAATTTCTTTAAGTTGGTCAATCGTTGTGCTATATGTCACCCCAATTTGCCAACTAATACGACGGTGTGTCATCGCAGAGAAATTTGTTACCGGCGCATCTGATAATTTAGTATTTGGCACATGTACAGGTGCTTTATCAAACCTACGTACAAGCGTAGAACGAAAGCCAATATCTTCAACAGTCCCTTCCACAACACCATCTACACGAATCCAATCACCCTTATTAAAGCGACGCTCCGCAATAATAAGAATACCAGAAATAAGGTTTTTAAATAAGTCTTGTGCACCTAAAGCAACAGCCACACCAAATAAACCTAAACCAGCAACAAGGGGACCAACTTCAATACCCCAAAGCTCTAGCACAACTGCCGCACCCACTATAACAATTACAATTTTAAGCGCTTTAATGACAAAGCTAATCATAATAGGTGTAAATACGCGCTTAGCCTTACCCATCACATGTTCAAGCACAAATACACCGCGGTAAAAACCCCAAAAGAGTGTAAAAGCAATAAGAGAACGAATAATAGATTGAATAACGGCATAATGATCTTCTGGTAATTCTAGTACTTGTAATGCAGCAAACAAACCCATAATAATGGGTACAAAACGCACCGGTTCACGAATCGCTTCAACAAAGCGGTCATCCAAATCTGTTTTTGTTTTACCAGTAACAAGACGTAGTTTATTTAAAAGAATAGCTGTAATAATATTGCGCAATAATAAAAAGGCTAAAAATAAGCCTGCTGCTGTTACCCAAGTGCTAATATCAACACCAAAAGCACCTTTTTGCCAAACTTGTACAACTTCTTGCCAAAAATCATTCAAAAAGTTCATAGAACCTCCTAACGGTTTAAATCATTAATAATTTGAATTTGTGGTTTTCTGCCAATATTTTCCTTAAGGACACCACCTGTTGTCAGCTCCGTTTTTAAACGTGCTGTTAACATATCCATAGGGTCTATCACCTGCATTAAAAAGTATGCACGCTCTGCCATATCTTCTTTTTTAGCTTTTAAAAAAGCAATAGCACTTTCATAAGCGTATCTTAGAGCAAGTCTACCATCCTCATCCAAATTATTACCACTTAGTGTAAAATGATGAAGAGACATATTATACATGGCTTCTGGGTGCATATTTTCTGCTGCAGCCCTATACCATTGGATTGATTTTTCGTAATCCTTTTTAACACCTAAACCTTTTGCAAACATAACACCCAAATTGTATTGAGATGTGGCATCGCCACGTTCTGCAAGGGGTTTAATAAGCTGTGCAGCATATGTGTAATCTTTTTCCACATCTTCACCACTTAAAAACATAATGGCAAGAAGATGGTACGCTGGTAAAAACTTTTCTTGCGCTGCTTGTTTAAGCCAAGAAAGCGCTGCTTCTACATTTTTATCGGTACCAATGCCTTGTAAAAACATATAGCCTAGGTGATACATAGATGTTTTATCGCCAGCAACGGCTGCTTGTTCATATAAATTAAGTGCTTTAGTAAAGCTTTCTTCATCTTGGTCTGAAACATAAATATGCGCTAAATTAATTTTAGCCTTTACATGGCCTTGCTCCGCGGCACGTTTATACCATTTACGTGCCAGATACAAACTTGGCTTAACGCCATCACCACGTTGGTATAAATTCGCTAGAGTAAACTCCGCTTCCATATCGCCAAGCTCTGCTGCTTTTTGTAGCCAGCGCAAACCATCTAACTCACCAGATTGTTGGCCATTATACCTAAATTCACGGCGTACTTCATGTACAGGATCAAGCACTTGCAGTTGTGCAACGGGGTACAATTTTCCTGCAAGATTTTTATACGCCGCCATATCTGGCAAAAGAACAGAAGCCTGCGTTTGTAACGACACAGACACAAAGCTCAGAGCAACAACTAGCGCCTTTAACATAAGAAATATCCCTTAAGATGTAATTTATTTTGTAGCATCATAGCAAAGCCTACCCAATAAGGCAAAAAAATAACCCCAGAAGTAACACTTACTGGGGTTAAAAATAACGCTAAAAGAGCTTAAAAGCCAACCTTCATGGTTTGGCGTTGCTTGACTTTAAACTCTCGCAACAACCGCTCATCAATCAAGGCGCCTTTATCCCCCTTACGGGCAGCAAATAGCATTGAAAAGCGGCAGTCATCACCTTCTTGCATAAAATGCGGCCCAAATTTCAACGGCATTTCATGCGCTTTAGGGCATAAGGGTCCATCCCCTACGGCAACAGCCTGCATTTCCATTGTAAGCCCTTTAGATTTAAGGTGCTTAATAATGAGTGCAGCGCGTTCCTGCGACAGAGCCTGATTCAGGTTAAGGCCTGTTTGTTTATCCACAACACCTTGGCCTGTATCATCGGTCGCTGAAAACACTTTCAGGTAATAATCCTTCCCAAAAGCGGTTAAGCGCAGATGCATTGCCAGTTCATCTAGCAATTTTTCACCCGCTGCGGTTAAGTCCGTACGCCCATTGACATTACGCTTAAATATTTTAAACGTAATAGCGTAGGACTCATCGGGCATTTTTACACCTAAAGCACGCCCCATAAGCGTACATTTTGCTTCCATTTTGAAAGCAGAGTGCTCAAATAACCCCTCATTCCACTCCATAAAATCCTTTAAGGAGTACGGACACTGCTCTTCAGGGATAAGCTGATACTTTTGATCAGATTGACCAAAAGCAGCAACATCCACTTGAGGCGTAGCTGCGCAAGCAACCAAAAAGGTAGCACAAAAAGCTACCCAGATTTTTAAAGCCCACATAAGGCCTCCTATTTCATAAACGTAAGACATTTTAAGGTTTAAGTATGCCAATTATACGTATACAATATTAAAATAACAAGCCCCTGTTGCTAAATATCCACATTTTCTGTGGATAACTCTGTGAATTACCCCTTAATACCCTTAAATATAAGATAAATTAAAGCTGATTAAAAAATGAACAGCCGCCCCTTATACAGATTATTTTGCATTATATATCAACTTTTAAATCTCTTTTGTTAAGAAAAGGCACACAATTAACCAATTTGGGTTATCTTTTGTTTAAAAGATGTTTGAATACTATTTTTAATGGTGCTAGACTTATGAGTATAAAATGTATGAAACATACAAAACGTACTTAAAATAACTACCAAATAAGGCAAATTAAAAACTATGAAAATTTATTATGCAGTTGTGCAAAATACACATGAAGGGTATCAAATCAAATTCCCTGATTTTCCTGAATCCTCATTCACAACAAACGACTTAGCTCAAGTGCATAAAAATGCAGAATCTTACCTAGAATCACACGCTCAAGAGCTTAATTCAAAAGGTAAAATTTTACCCCTACCAACATCGTTAAATGATATTTTAACAAAAACACAAGAACAAGGGGTTATGCCTTTACCAATTCGCCTAAACGAAGGTAATTTAGGTGCTAAACGCATTAATATTACACTTCAGCAATCTTTATTAGAGCGTATTGACCAGGTTGCACACCGCCAAGGTCTTTCACGCTCTGGCTTTATTGCAGTAGCTTCTCGTAAAATGCTGCAATCTCTGCAAGATGGGGAAAGCTTACGCTATTAAGAACTTCTCTAACTTGTTTTGTACCCCTGAAAAAAGCCAGCTTATGCTGGCTTTTTTATATGGAGTCATTTTAAGCTACGGCTTATTTCTCTGTAAACGTATGCATCACACGTGAACGAGATGGGTGACGTAACTTTTTAAGAGCTTTAGCTTCAATCTGACGAATACGCTCACGCGTTACGTTAAATTGTTGGCCAACTTCTTCAAGTGTATGGTCAGAGCTCATACCGATACCAAAACGCATACGAAGCACACGGTCTTCACGTGGTGTTAATGAACCCAATACCTGAGTCATCGAATCACGCAAGTTAGAACGCACAGCCGCATCAATTGGTAAAATCGCGTTTGTATCTTCAATAAAATCACCTAAAGAAGAATCTTCTTCATCACCAACTGGTGTTTCTAGAGAGATTGGTTCTTTTGCGATTTTTTGTACCTTACGCACTTTATCTACTGGCATTGCTAAACGCTCTGCAAGTTCTTCCGGTGTTGGTTCACGGCCAATTTCATTCATCATTTGACGCTGTGTACGAGAAATTTTGTTAATTGTCTCGATCATGTGCACAGGAATACGAATTGTGCGCGCTTGGTCAGCGATAGAACGTGTAATCGCCTGACGAATCCACCATGTTGCATAAGTAGAGAATTTATAACCACGACGGTATTCAAACTTATCAACTGCCTTCATCAGACCTATGTTACCTTCTTGAATCAGATCCAAGAACTGTAGACCACGGTTTACGTATTTTTTAGCAATAGAAATAACCAAACGTAAGTTTGCTTCAACCATTTCTTTTTTCGCAAGGCGTGCAGTACGCTCACCTTTACGTAAAATAGCAAGAAGTTGTTTAAACTCTGTTACTGTTAAGCCGTAGTTATGCACAGTTTCTGAAACAGCGATACGTTTAGCTGTTAAAATGTCTGATTTTTCAGATACAAATGTACCCCAAGCTTTAGACTTTGTAGAAACTTTTTCTAACCAAGTGGCATCATCTTCATGTTTTAAGTAAGCCTGAAGGTACTTCGCACGATCGATACCTGCATCAATCGCCATACGCATCATTTCACCTTCAACTTTCGTGATTTCACGAGATGCAGAGTACATATCAGCAACAAAGTCTTCAACACGGCTGTTAGACAGAGGTACTTCTGACATCAATTTCTTCATTTTGTTAATAAGCTTAATTTGCTCTTTTGTTAAGCTACGGAATGAATCTTTATCCGCAGAAGCTAGCAAACGGCTTTCATTAACTGTTGTAAGTTCTGCTGAAAGTTTGATGATTTTTTTGAAAATCACTTCCATTTTAGGCATAAGAGCTTCTTCCATCGCAGCAACAGACATCGCATCCATTTCATCGTCTGCATCAGAATCTGTATCTGCTTCAGCATTAGTAGCTTCAGACTTTTCATCAGAAGAATCAGATGAAGCTTCTACGTTTTTTTCTGACTCTGATTCCACAGCATCAGATGACTTAGCTGTTTTTTCTTCAGCAGCATCATCAGATTCCGCAGCTTCCATATCTTCATCACCAGGGTAATCTTCTTCACCCATTGCAACAGAAAGATCAATAAGATCACGCAAGTGCTTTTCACCTGCCATAATTTCTTCGGCAACTTTAGCAACAACTGCATATGTGTGCGGGCAAGAGAACAACGCATCGTTCATTTGCTCTTTACCGCCTTCAATACGCTTAGCTACTTCAATTTCATCTTCACGAGAAAGAAGTTCTACATTACCCATTTCACGTAGGTACATACGTACAGGGTCATCTGTACGACCTAGATCTTCAGAAGAGCGACGTTTAGGCTTGTCTTCTTGATCATCAGAAAGTTCGATTGCTGTTTCGTCATCACCAATACGGCTTGCACGAGATTCTGTACCTATTGTTGCGGCAATGGCATCAATATCTTCATATTCATCAGAATCTTCTTCAATGCTTTCAATATCTGCATCAGAAATCGCTGTTGTTTCTAGCGTTTGGTCTTTCACTTGTTCTTGAAGCTGTTCAGACATACCGCCTTCTCCTTAAATTACAATAACCGTTTTACTTTGAAGCAAGTTTTTCAGCGAGAAGCTGACGCATCTGTTCCCAAGATTGAGACAGATTTTCATCCGCTTGCGCTTTTGCTTGCTTTAACTTTTGTGGCGTAAGCCACTGTTGTTTTACTTCCTGATATAGGTTGCGCCAGAGCTCTTGCGTATTTCCCTCTAACACCTCTTGGTGCAGCTGTTTCACTAACTTGTTCGCAGGCTCATCAACGTCCGCTTTTACCAGATAAGTCTGAAGCGTATCGCTTTCAACCCCTCCTTCATGAAAATATTTCAGAAGAGTAGATTGTATTAGTCGCATATCCGTATCTTCATACGGTATTTCAGCCAAGTATTCTGCAATGTCTGCCAACATTGCTGGCTGGTATAAAGGTAAGGCAAGCAGCATATCTTTTTTACTAAATTGTGCCTTCACACGTACGGGCACCTTATGATTTGTTGCTGACTTTGCACGTTTACCTAAAATACTTTGCCACATTCTGTCTTTAAGACTAGAAACCATGTGCGCCCTTACCTTATTATCTTTAATAGGTTTTAGGCGTTCATTAATGCGGCTTTCTAATGTTGCACGTCCTTGTCCAGATGCGAGGTCAATGTCTTTACAAATATCATGCCAAAGTACATCATCTAACCCAATTGTATGGGATAAAAGATCATAAAAAGCATCTCTGCCTTTTGCTTTAACATAAGAATCTGGGTCCTCACCCTGTGGAAGCGCTAAAAATTCTAATGTCTTACTCGGAATAAGCTCCGGCAAAATACGGTAAGCCAAACGCACCGCAGCCTGTTGCCCTGCCTCATCACCATCTAAACACACAACTGGCGCTTCGTTATAACGCCATAAAAGCCTAATTTGCTCTTCTGTTACAGCTGTACCTAAAGGGGCAACAGCAAGTTCAATACCTGCCTGCGCCAAAGCAACCGCATCCATATAACCTTCTACAAGCAAGGCTTTTTGTTGTTTATGAATCGCTTCTCTATGCTTATTAAGTGCGTATAAATTACGCCCTTTATAAAAGAATTTCGTTTCTGGTGAATTTAAATACTTTGGCTCAGAGCCATCTAGCGTACGTCCGCCAAATGCGATAACTTCACCTTTCATATTCATAATCGGGAACATCACACGACCTCTAAAGCGGTCGTAGTCGCCTTTACCCTTATCTGATTCAATGCAAAGGCCTGTATCGCGCAATGTTTGCACAGAAAAGCCTTCATTCATCAGATAATCTCTTAGTTCGTGCCACGAATCTGGCGCATAGCCTAAACGATATTCTTTAATGACTTCGGTTGTTAAACCACGCCCCTTAAAATAATCTAAGGGCGCACCCACTAAAGAGCGCTGAAAGTAAACACAAGCACGTTCTAGGGCAGCTAGTCCGTCTTCTTTACGTTTTTGCGCCACGGGGTCAACTTCTTCTCTTTCGAGTGTTACACCTGCAATAGGCGCCAAATATTCAACCGCTTCAGGAAAGGTCATCCCCTGCGTTTGCTGAATAAAATCAAAAACATTACCGTGGGCACCACAGCCAAAGCAATGGTAGTAACCTTTTTCTTCTCGTACATGGAAAGAGGGGGATTTTTCGTTATGGAAAGGACAGCAGGCCCAATAGTCTTGCCCTTTACGTTTTAAGCTGACACGCTTGCCAACCTCACTACGTAAGGATACACGGTCTTTAATTTCCGCCAAAACATCTTTGGAGAATTTAATCAAAATATTGCCTGCCCACTTTTAAATCTATAGATATCTTTAGACAATACACAAAAAAAGACCCCTGTGACAAGCAAAATTTGCATTTTTGTCACAGGGGCTACTCGTTATGAGCTGCCAGCTGTTTTCGCTGAAGCTTTTTTCACGCCACTTTTCGCCGCCGCTTTTTCATCAGGCGTTTTGGGTGGTTCTAAGTATGCCTCCTCATCAAAGGCATAATAGAAGTAGGTAATAAACCCCGCAAATCCAAGAATAACTTGGATTACCGTACCAGGTCCAAAACCACCTGTCATGGATAAAAACAGGAAGATGGCGCCTACCAGCAAACCTGTCGCCATGACAAACTTATAGACCTTTTTAAAACCTGGCAAAATCAAAATCGCCAGGTAATACAAAGTTAGCGCCACCCCCAAGTAAGGGAAGTTATGGGAAAGGAACATTGAAAGCTTAAATTCTTTCACCGCCACCCCAACTGGGAAGTTTGCCTTAGCCGCCGAGGACAGTGGTAAAGCTTGCTGATTATACTCAGCAACATCCTGCATCAGCAGGAAAAGAACCGCCAGCACGGCGGCACCTAACAACACCAGTGCATACTGGGTTGCAATGCGTTTATTACGGGTAAAAACATTACCCATAATAGTTAAAGCGCTCATAGAGCACCTCCTGTTTTTTTATTGCGTAAAAGTAAACACCCTAAAAGGGCAGGTAATATGAACAGAAATAAAAATAATAAATTTTATTTAAATTACAAGGGGGCTTAGACTAAAAAACTGTAATTTAACTTTGCTTGACAGCACAAAAAAACAGGCGTACATTCATTTACTCATGCAAAATTAATCAATTTATGAATATAGGTTTAAAAAAATGGATAAATTCCCGATGACACCTGCGGGCTATACAAAGCTTGAGGAAGAACTTAAGTACCTGCGCACAGTAGAACGCCCTGCTATTTCGGCAGCGATTTCTGAAGCGCGTGACCATGGTGATCTATCTGAAAACGCAGAATATCACTCTGCGAAGGAAAAGCAGGGCTTTATCGAAGGTCGTATTTCTGAGCTAGAAATCAAAATTTCTCGCGCTCAAATTATTGACCCTACTAAAACAACAGTAAGCCACATTATTTTTGGTGCAACGGTGCAAGTTGTTGATGTAGATACAGACGAAGAACGTTGCCTAACCATTGTAGGCGAAGAAGAAGCAAATATTGATAAAGGCCTTATTTCTATCGGCTCACCGCTTGCACGTGCCCTTATTGGTAAAGAAGAAGGTGATGAAGTTGTGTTTAACGCCCCAGGCGGCAAGCAAACATACGAAATTCTAGAAGTAGAATATAAAGAAATTAAACTTTCTTAAAGTATTACACAATACACAAAAAAAGAGGCTGATCATTCAGCCTCTTTTTTTATCTAATTTGTTCGCCTGTTTCAGCATCTATAATTCTTGAAACTGTACCAAGCAAACGCTGTGGTGTTGGTAAAGCGAAAACCAGCGGATCCAAATCTTTTTGATGCAATGCTGGTGCTTGCCCTGTAATATTAGCTGATGTTGAAACCAAAGGCGCACCCCAATTGCGCAAATACTCTTGCACATACTCAGGTTCTGGCATACGCACCGCAATTTTCCCCGAACCACCTGTTAATTTTTCTGGCAACCCTTCTTTAGCTGGCAACAATAAAGTTACCTGACCAGGCCAGTGCTTATCCATAAGCTTTTCCATATCCGTTGTAAGTTCAGATACAAGCAAGCGTACATCTTCTATATGGCGCACCATCACAACAAAACCAACTTTATCGGCTGTACGTTTTTTAATATCAATTAACTCTTGCAAGGCTTCTGGGTTTAATGGGTCTGCACAATAACCGTAAACACCTTCAGCAGGGGCAGCGATCACTTCCCCTCTTTTTAATTTTTCAATAGCTAAATCAATTTCTTCTGCAGTATAAAAAACAGCCATAAGCCTGCTTACGTCCTTTTTAATTTAAAAAACTTTTGTAAAATTTCTTGTGTTTCTCGCACTTTATAGCCTTCTTCAATTTCTGGCTTATGATGACATTGCTTGTGCGCAAACACCCGTGCACCATTTAAAGTGCCACCTGTTTTAGTATCTAAAGCCCCAAAGCGCAAGCTTTTTATACCTGCCGAAGCAATGGCTCCCGCACACATTGCACAGGGTTCTAGGGTTACAATTAAATTGAGCCCCTTTAATTTTTCCTGAGCCAAATTTTTACAAGCCTGCCGAATAGCAACAATTTCTGCATGCGCGGTTGGGTCTTGCTCTGAACGCGTTAGATTATGCCCTGTTGCAACAACATTTCCTTCATCTGTATAAACAACAGCACCTACTGGCACTTCATCTTTATCAAATGCTTTTTGCGCTTCTTGTAAAGCGATTTCCATCATCTGTTCTGCAAGTTTATGCGCTTGTATTTTACTCATGGTTAGCATCATATCCTAAAAAGCTGGAAAAAGCATAAAAAAAAGCCTATATTTGCACAGTAATTATATTGAGTTTAGAAGGAACCCTTAAGGTGTCAGAATCACAACGTATCGCCAAAACCATTGCCCAAGCAGGTATCTGCTCTCGCCGAGAAGCAGAAAAACTTATTGAACAAGGCAAAGTCAAAGTTAACAACAAGGTTATTACTAGCCCCGCCCTTAATGTTTCAGAAAGAGATGAAATTATGGTTCATGATAAACTGCTCAACACCAAAGCCAAAACAACACGTTTGTTTATTTACCATAAACCTCAAGGCCTTGTCTGCACACGCAAAGATGAGCAAGATCGCCCAACAATTTTTGATCGTTTACCGCAAAACTTGCCGCGCCTTATTAATATTGGGCGACTTGATTTAAACTCTGAAGGCCTGCTGTTGCTTACAACAGATGGTGACCTTGCACAAAAAATGATGCGACCACAAACAGGACTTAAACGCACATACCGTGTGCGCGCCATTGGTCATACAACACAAAAACAACTCGATAAACTCCGCCGTGGCTTGCGCTTAGAAGATGAGCGCTTCCGCCCAATGGAAATTGACTTCTTACATAAAGACGAAGAAACCAAATCCGAAGGCAAAAATGTTTGGTATCAGGTAACCTTAACCGAAGGTAAAAACCGTGAAATCCGTCGTGCCTTCGAAGCCATTAATTTAAAAGTAAACAGGCTACTGCGCCTAAGTTATGGTCCTTTTGAGTTAGGGGATATTCCACGTGGTGAAGTTGCAGAAATTTCTCAACACAAACTTAAAAAATTCATGGCAACACTTAAATAATTAAAGGGCAGAAGATGCGTATTATTTCTGGCTCATTAGGCGGCCGCAAACTCTCCACACCTCAAAATGATTTGGTACGCCCAACATCAGATAAAGTACGCGGTGCTCTTTTTAACAGCCTACTTGGTATTGCAGATATTAACGGCGCACGTGTGCTTGATCTTTTTACAGGTACAGGCGCTCTCGGTTTAGAAGCATACAGCCGTGGCGCAAAAGAAATTACACTTATAGATAGCTACCCTAAACTTGCAGAAAAAAATGTAAAAGCCTTAGGTGCAGCTGCACATGTTATTAGAGCACAGGCAGAAAAATATATTCCTAGCCTTCCTTTTGATATTATTTTTATGGACCCTCCCTACCGCCAAGGCTACGTCGATAAAGTGATCAAAAACAAAAACAGCATCGGGCAACAAGGTAGTATTTGGATTATAGAAACAGAAGAAGAGCTAGAATTTACCTTTGAAGGCTTTGACCTGCTTAAAGACAAAACATACGGCACACAGCGTATCCGTATTCTCAAGCAACTTTAGTCACTATCTAATTTTATAATAATGGACAATAGGAGAGTTACTGTCTACAGCAAAGAAAAAGTCTCCATCACGCATATAAGTGTATCTCGTTTCACCTGTAATATTAATAATGGTCTCAGAAAGATCCGAGAAATCAATCAATGAAAGTGTATTTGCGTTACTCCTGCAAAGTACCGAGTTGTCATCATATAAATAAACTATAATCCTGTACGTTTATAAACCGTAATACCCGTTTTTACATTTGCAGCAAAATAATACTGCCCGAACTATCCTCATTTTGATACCTCCATAAGAAGCATGATCACAGAACCTGTATGGATTTCATTATTAACCACAACAGCGTAATCAAAACCTGAATACTCTATAAAAACAACACCTAAACCCATAACTGCTATCGTTAAAACGGGTTTTGTTTTCGCCACAATAACATTATGGCGAAAATCAAAAACACCTTAAGAGAAATATTTAGAAATAAAGTCTTTTAAAAAACCTCGCATAAGGGGTTTATGGCTTTGATATGTTAAAAGCACATCATCTAAAGATGGTAAATATTCTGCCCAAGCTTTACCTTGGTCTTCCTGATACCAATTTTGAATGCGTTTTTCACAAACATCAGGATGGAACTGGAACCCATAAACATTATTTTTAAAGCGCACCGCTTGGTTTGTATAAGTTAACCCAGCAGCAATAAGCTCTGCTCCTTCTGGGAGGTCAAAAGTATCTTGGTGCCACTGAAAGACTTGCTGACCACATAAAGTTGGTTTTAAATATGGGTCTTCTGTTTTTTTAAAGCCTATTTTTTTAAAGCCAACTTCAATACCACTTGTACCTAAATAAACATGAGCACCACAAACATGCGCCAAGAGCTGGCACCCTAAACAAACCCCTAAAACGGGCACAGGCGGTGCTTTAATAAGTTCTTCCAGCCAAATAATTTCCTTTTGCATCCATTCATATTTATGGGCATCGTAAACACTTTGTTTACCGCCCATAACAATAACTCCTGCATATTGGCTTACAGATTCAGGGAGCACAGCTCCTTCATTAATAAAGCGCTCTTCAAATTCAAAGCCAAGCTCTTTAGAAACTTCTTCTAACAAACCAAGACCAACTGCTGATGAATGATGACGAATAACAAGTAATTTAGGCATTATCTACGTCCGAATAGTTTTTCAATATCTGGTAATTTTAAATGTACATAAGTAGGGCGACCATGGTTACACTGAGCAGAGTTCGGCACTTCTTCCATCTGGCGTAAAATGGCATTCATTTCATCAATAGAAAGTTTGCGGTTTGCGCGAATAGAACCATGACAAGCCATTGTGGCAAGGACTTCTTCTATTGCTGTTTGTACGCTGCCTTTTTTATCGAGCATGCGTAAATCTTCTACCATATCTCGTACAAGGGCAGAAGAATTGACCTTTCCTAAAAGTGCTGGCGTTGCACGCACAGCTACTGCTTGGGGAGCAAATTGCTCTACCTCTAAACCGAGGCTTAATAGATCTTCTGCGTGTTTCATGATAAGAGCAACTTCAACTTCTGGCAGTTCCACCATATCAGGAATAAGAAGCTGTTGCATTTCTATGCTTTTGGTTAAGATTTGGCTTTTCATGCGTTCATAAACAAGACGTTCGTGGGCGGCATGTTGATCGACCATAATTAGGCCTTCATCCGTTTGCGCTAAAATATAAGTACCATGAACTTGCGCTACAGCTGCGCCCATAGGATAAGCGTTATAAGCCGAAACGGATTGCTGTGCCGCAACTGGATTAGCGCGCGCATAAGGTTGCGCCTCTACAATTTTAGGGCTTGCATAAGGGTTTTGAGTGTTAATTGATTCCGGTGTTGTGTAGCTTTGAAGCAAGTCGGAATCAGTCACATTTTCGGCGACCTGATGCGATGTAGCAGATACAGAAGAAAACCCACCTAAGCCGTTGTTATTAAATGATTTTTCTCGCTGCTCCATATGTGTTGGTACAACAGTAAGTGGCTCAAAGAAATTTGTTTGCACAGAGGTATCTGCCACTTGCGGTCTTACCGGTGCTTTAAAAGAAGCAAGTGCTTCATTTGCCCCTGCTGGAGATGCCATTTGTGATGCGGCATCTAACTCTCGGCGAATGGCAGAACGCATAAGCGCAAAAACATGTCCGCCATCTTTAAAGCGAACCTCTGCTTTGGCAGGGTGCACGTTCACATCTACCTGATCGGCAGGCAAATCAACAAACAATACCGCAATAGGGTGGCGTTGTTTAGCAAGTAAATCATGATAAGCTTGCTTAAGGGCACCAATAAGCGTTTTATCTTTAACAGGGCGACCATTTACAAATAAATATTGATGCCGTGCAGAACCCAAAGAATAAGTAGGCAAGGATACAAAACCAGACACACGTAAATCTTCTCGTTCTGCGTCTATCACTAAAGAAGATTGCACAAAATCTTTGCCTAAAAAGCGACCTAATCTTGGCAAATAATCTTCTAGCAAATCCCCTTGAGCCCCATCAAAGCGCAAGGTTTCTGTACCTTCGTTAAAAAGCTTAAAAGTAAGATGCGGATGAGAAAGCGCCAAACGCACAACAACATCCTGTATTTGCTGCATTTCGGTACGATCTGTTTTTAAAAACTTACGGCGTGCAGGTGTATTAAAAAAGAGGTCTTTAAGTTCTACCGTTGTGCCTTGGCTGTG
>JAAZVW010000051.1 GCA_018623135.1 Pseudomonadota bacterium | reverse complement strand
CCAATTAAGTTTAATATGGCTGGTGTGATGCCTGCGATTTTTGCAAGTTCTTTGCTTCTTGTGCCAACAACAATTGTAGGTATGAATGCAGACTCAGAAATGGCTCAGATCATTGGCGCATATTTTACTCCTGGTAAGCCGATTTATACAGCTGCTTTTGTTGTTATGATCGTATTTTTCTGCTTTTTCTATACAGCGATGCAGTTCAATCCTGCAGAGCGAGCAGAAGAGCTAGCGCGCCATGGAGGATACATCGGAGGCCTGCGTCCAGGTAAAAATACTGAAAAATATTTAGATTTTGTTGTTACACGCTTGACAGTTGTGGGCGCAGCGTATATATCTCTAATTTGTATTTTACCAGAAATTATGAATGCGCAGTTTAATGTGCCGTTCTATTTTGGTGGCACTAGCCTCTTGATTATTGTGAGTGTGACACTACATACTGTAGGCGATATACAGTCGCACTTGCTATCGCATAGCTATGAAGGCTTGATCAAGAAAGCGAAATTGCGCAAAAAAAGGTCATAAACAATGCGATTTGTATTGATGGGCCCGCCTGGAGCAGGTAAGGGCACACAAGCTCAGCGTTTAGCTGAACAAAAAGAGCTTTTAGTTCTTTCAACGGGAGATATCTTGCGTGGCGAAGTTGCGCAGGGTACCGAATTGGGCACCGTTGCTAAGAGCTATATGGATAGCGGGGATCTCGTGCCTGATGATTTGATTATTCAAATGATCGAAAAGCGAATCTCTAGCGAAACAAACGCGAAGGGGTTCATCTTTGATGGGTTCCCTCGCACAGTTGCCCAAGCAAAAGCGTTAGAAGACATGCTTGCTAAGAATGATGAGCGCCTTGATGCGGTTATTATGTTAGAAGTTGCTGATGAGGTTGTTGTTAAGCGCCAAGCTGGTCGTCGTGTGGCACCTCAATCTGGTCGAGTTTATCACGTTGTGAATAACCCGCCTAAGGTTGAAGGTAAATGCGATGAAACAGGTGAAGCACTTATTCAGCGTGAAGATGATAAAGAGGAAGTTGTTCGCAACCGCCTTCATGTTTATGCAGAACAAACAGCTCCTGTTGCAGGCTTTTATGAGCAAGTAGGACTATTAACTAAAATCGATGGTACGCAAGAGATGGATGCTGTAACAAGTCAAATCCTTGCTGCTATAGAAAAATAAGGGAATAAACGGCTGTGAGTAAACAGGACGTTATTCGATTTGAAGGTGAAGTGCTTGAGACACTACCGAACGCTACGTTCAAGGTGAAACTCGAGAATGACCATGAAATATTGGCTCATATCTCTGGCAAAATGCGTCAAAACTTTATTCGTATTTTACCGGGTGACACTGTCACTGTTGAAATGACACCATACGATTTGTCCAAAGGCCGAATCGTATATCGTAAATAGGTTAGGAGTAAAAGAATGAAAGTTCGTGCTTCAGTTAAGAAAATCTGTAAAGACTGTAAAGTCATTCGCCGCAATGGTAGCGTTCGTGTGATCTGTGAAAAAGATCCTAAGCACAAACAGCGCCAAGGCTAAGAAGGGAGAATATACAATATGGCTCGTATCGCCGGTGTAAATATTCCGTCTGATAAGCAAGTGTGGATCGCACTGACTTACATTTACGGAATTGGCCAAAAAACATCTAAGGATATTTTGGCAAAAGCGAAGATCGAAGAAACAACACGTGTACGTGAACTGTCAGATGACCAAGTGGATGCAATCCGTGACGTTATCGATGCAGATTTCATTGTAGAAGGTGATCTTCGTCGTGAAGTAGCACTTAATATTAAACGTTTAATGGACCTAGGTTGCTACCGTGGTCTACGCCACCGTCGTGGTTTACCTGTTCGTGGTCAAGGCACACGCCAAAACGCACGTACTCGTAAGGGCCCACGTAAAGCGGCAGCGGTTAAGAAAAAGTAAGGTGATTAAATAATGGCACGTAAAGAAGCTCGTCTACGTAAAAAAGAGCGTAAGAATATTACAAGCGGTATCGCTCACATTCGTTCTACGTTCAATAATACTATCGTGACAATTTCTGATGCTCAAGGTAACGTTGTATCTTGGTCTTCAGCTGGTTCACATGGTTTTAAGGGCTCTCGTAAATCTACGCCTTATGCAGGTCAACTTACTGCAGAGGCTGCTGGTAAAACAGCTCAAGAGCACGGTATGAAGAATTTAGAAGTAGAAGTTAAAGGTCCGGGTGCTGCTCGCGAATCTGCTCTACGTTCACTTCATGCTATCGGTTTCAACATTTCGAGCATTAAAGACGTTACAGCTATTCCTCATAATGGCTGCCGTCCGCCGAAGAAACGTCGCGTATAGTCCATTTTTGGAAATCACAAGGTAAAGGATTATAGAATCATGCAAATCCAAAATAACTGGAAAGAACTGATTAAGCCAAGCAAAGTAGAAATGATGCAAGGTTCAGATGAGTCACGTCTTGCGAAATTCGTGGTAGAACCTCTAGAACGTGGTTTTGGCTACACTTTAGGTAACGCATTACGTCGTACTTTGTTATCTTCATTACAAGGTTCTGCGGTAACACGCATTAACATCGAAGGAGTGCTTCATGAGTTCTCTTCTATCACGGGTGTGCGTGAAGATGTTGCAGAAATTATTCTGAACATTAAAACACTTGCTGTGCGTTCTCATGCAGAAGAGCCACGTACCATCACTATTAAGTCTAAAGGTGAAGGTGTTGTGACTGCTGCTGATATCGAATGCTCACATGATGTAGAAATTATCAACCCAGATCATCACATCGCTACACTAACAGGTGAAGGCGAACTTAATATGACTATGGTTGTTGAAACTGGTAAAGGTTATGTACCAGCTTCTGCTCACTCACGTGAAGACAACCAAGTTGGTGATATCCCAGTTGATTCTATTTTCTCTCCAATCCGCCGTGTGATTTATAAAGTGGAAGACGCTCGTGTTGGTCAACGTATGGACTATGACAAACTTGTTCTAGAAGTAGAAACAAATGGTGTTGTTCAGCCTGAAGATGCTGTTGCATTCGCAGGTCGCATTCTTCAAGATCAATTAGCTGTATTCATTAACTTCGAAGAAATCGAAGAAGAAGACGCTGTTGATGAAGAAATCTTGAACTTTAACCCGAACCTACTGATGAAGGTTGATGAACTTGAACTATCTGTTCGTTCAGCAAACTGCCTGAAAAACGATAACATCGTTTACATCGGTGACTTGGTTCAGAAGTCAGAGTCTGAAATGCTAAAAACTCCAAACTTTGGTCGTAAATCTCTAAACGAGATTAAAGAGGTACTATCTCACATGAGCCTAGGCTTGGGTATGCAAATTGAGTGGCCACCAGAGAATATCGACGAATTGGCTAAAAAACTCGAATCTAAGCGTTTTTAACGTTTAAGTATTTAAGGAAGATAAAATCATGCGTCATAAGATGTCAGGTCGTAAGCTGAATCGCACGAGCAGCCACCGCAAGGCTTTGTTTGCAAACCTAGCGCGTGAACTGTTTATGCATGAACAAATTAAAACAACGCTACCTAAAGCGAAAGATCTTCGCTCAGTTGTTGAGCCTCTAATCACTAAGGCTCGTCAAGATACAGTAGCGGCACGTCGTGAAGTGCTTAAAACGATCCGCGATAAAGATGTTGTAAACAAACTGTTTACAGAAATCGCTCCTCGTTTTGCAAACCGCCCAGGTGGTTACACACGTGTGCTTAAAGCAGGTTTCCGTAAAGGTGATGCTGCTGATATGGCGATTATCGAACTTACTGAAAAATCTGCACCAGTTGCAGCTCCTAAAGCAAAAGCTGAAGAAGCTAAAACTGAATCTGCTGAATAATTAGTTAGTACGATTTGTTCTTTAAAAAGCCCCGTGGATACGGGGCTTTTTTTATTGCAATAAATAAGGGTCGTCTTTTGTTGATTATTATTGTTTGCAAAACAAAAAGGGGACGCGTTTGCGTCCCCTTTGATGTTTATAACGATTGAAGCCAGCCGACAAAGTGTTTGTTGGCCTGTTGTGTCTGCTCTTTATTGAGCAGAGCTACTGTGGATTGAATCTGGCAGATTTTACTGTAGTTACTTTCGTAGAAGAAGTCATCATCTTCACAAAAGATTGGTAAAACCTGAAGCGATTCAGGGTTGATCGTAAAGATCTTTTCTTTTTTGTTATCTGCCATAAAGCGTTCTACTTTTGGCAGAAGCCCGCAGCCCAAGCGCGCATAGCTGTTTGGGTGTGTGGGTATTTCCAGGGCATTAGGAAAAAGTATGGCGACGTAATAGTCGTAGTCCGCAGCAAATTCTTCGTATGCTTGAAATACCGATATGCTTTGGTGTGTGGCCAAGGCTTCGATTTCTCGCTGAACTGAACTTTGCCAGCTACAGCGTATAGAGGCCGCTTTGTGAATTTTATGGAAGTGCTTCTGCACAGTCGCAGAAATACGTTCCTGTAAGTTTTTTATTGAGTTGCTTTTAGTCACAGCTAGCGGCTGCGGGCAATCTATAAAAATACGACAGCTTTCTTGTTGAGAGGGCATAATGCCTCCTTAATGGACGGTAGGAAAGATATGATTGAATACAATATGTGGAGTCTAGCAAAAATAAAAAGTGCCTTCAATTAAAAAGACACTTTTTATATATATAAAAGCTTAAAGCTAAGCTATTGTACGAGCTCTACAGTTTCTCCGGCTTGAGGTAGTTCCCCTTGCTGAAGAACTAAATAAGCTTTAGGGAAGGGATGAGAGGTGAACCTTGTAAGTTTTAAAAGGCTGCCTGTGCCTGGGCTACGGAAGATGTCACCCACGATAAAACCTTGTGACTGAGAGGCTGCGATTGTGACTTGGCCTAAACCTTCTTGTGAAATGACATCTTTAGCGATAGGTGTGAGGCGCAGTTCATGTTCGATGATGGGGATGATTTCACTTAAGGCTTGCTCTAAAAGCACCTCATTGAGTTTTTCACCGCCTTGTTGCGCACCAGGTGATAGGACCTCCTGCGTTGCGCCTGTGAATGACTGGGTGCCTTCTGTAAGCTTTTCACCTGATTTGTTGATAAGTTGGTAGCTTACTTTCAGTTCTGGCTTTACTTTGATTTTTCCAAGCCTGCCAATAAGGTGAGGAAGGGCAGATTCTGCCGTACGTTGTTCTGCAGATAAAATAAGGCTAAATTGCGCATCGCTTTGCTCTTGTCCTAAAAGAATGCTTTGTGTTCTTTTAAGCTGTTCTTGAGCTTTTTCTGTTAGCGTAAAGTTATCGCTAATGAGTCGGAGCTCATGTTTAGGGGTAGGGCGTTGTGGTATAGGGCTGAAGTCCTGCAATGTTGCAGAACAAGCCGATACCAATACACTTAAGCCAAGAGCAAGAATACGCATTTTAATTGCCTTTATTTAATGATTTTAATTTTTTCAGCTTTACGTTTCTCTTCGATAAAAGCTTCTAGAGACTGTTTTGTCAGATCTTGACGTACAATTTCTTTCACTTGATCAAAAGGAAGAACTTCACCTTCTTTTTTATCTTCTACAAAAATAACGTGGAAGCCGAATTGTGTTTTAACAGGTTCTTTTGTGAATTCACCTTTTTTAAGCGCGAAGGCTGCTTTAGAAAATTCTGGTACCATTTCGCCTGCATTAAACCAGCCTAAATCACCACCGTTACCAGCAGAAGGACCTGTAGAGTTTGCTTGTGCAAGTTCTGCAAAATTGGCACCTGCTTCAAGTTGTTTGATCAGTTGTTCCGCTGTTTTTGTGTCTTCTACTAAAATATGGCGTGCACGTACTTTGTTTTGAGCAAATTTATCTTTAATGCTTTCGTAATGTGCTTTTACAGTTTTATCTGTGATTTTTTCTTTAAGAACTTTTTCTGCAAGCATTGTCGCTGCAACGCCGCGTTCCATATCTTCCATTTTTTGTTTAAAGTCCGCAGATTTTGTGATGCCATCTTTTTGAGCGGCATTGTACATAACAATTTGGTCAATAATACGGTCTAGTACTTTTGGTTTAATTGTTTCTTGCTGATCTGCAGGGACGAGGTTTTTAAGAGCTTCCATCTCGCGCTCTAGCTGGCTTTGCATAATTTTAACTTTGCCAACTGTTGCAATGACTTTATCTTCTGCAAGTGCGGTGTGTGAAAGTGTAAGTGCAGTAAATGCAGCTAAAATAAATGCCGTTTGTTTCATGGAATGAAAACCCTTTTGTTTTTGTTATAATTTTATCTGTACTTTTTATAATAAGAGATGCTTTACACTTTACTGTTGTTGCTTATAAATCTCAAGTGAATATGATAAAATTTTATAGATATGGGATAAAGGTTTGCGCTTTGGGTGTTAAAGTGGTAAATATAGTGCGTTATAACAAAGATAAAAGAGTTGAACTTTAAGGTGTTAAGTCGTTTTTTAAATCATCGTGTTTATTTAAATGTGACGTTCTCGGCAACAGGACGTTCTCTTTCGCTTGCGCCTAAAACCTTCCATATTATGCTGTTAGGTCTTTTGACAACGGGTAGTATTTATGGCTACTTCCAGTACACAAAACCTAAAGAAACGATGGTTGCAGGTTTATCTGTCATCGGGTCTCAGGAACAGCTTTCTGCCTTGACGGATAAAATCAAAAACTTAGAAGAAGATAACTCTTTCAAACAACGCCAACTTAAAGCCTATGCACAAGAGTTAGGTGTTTTGGAATCTCGCTTGGAGCGTTTTGATGCCATAACTGAAAAGCTTATGGACGATGCTAATGTTGGTAAACGTTTAAAAGCGAATATTGAAGAAATTGATGGTAAAGGAAGCGTTTCTTCCCCTGAGCTGTCTCTTGAGAATATTGAAAATATGGATGACCGTATTTTACAAATGCAAGAGCGTGCAGATGAGGTGGAAATGGTTTTACAATCTACTGTAAACTTTGTGACACAAGGTCAGCTAAGATCTAAACAACAACCTCATTTATGGCCAACGGTGAACCATAGAACTTACTTAAGCTCTCGTTATGGTTGGCGTAAAAACCCGTTTGAGAAGCGTAAGCGCCAATGGCATTCTGGTGTGGATATTGCCGGTGGTATGGGTGCGCCAATTGTAACAGCTGCAAGCGGTTTGGTTACTTTTGCAGGCTACAGGTACGGCTATGGGTTAATGGTTGAAGTTCAGCATGAAGATGATGTTTATACACGTTATGCCCACTTAAAAACAACAATTGCCAAAAATGGTGATGTGCTTAAAGCGGGTGATGTTATTGCACTTATGGGTTCGACAGGTCGTTCGACTGGTCCTCATTTACACTTTGAGGTGCTTGTAAGTGGTCAGAAAGTAGACCCTCTTCCTTTTATCAAAGGCAAATGGCGTGATGCCCGTGCGAAAGCACGTGCAAACGATGACCCGCGTTATACAGAATATTTAACGAAGAAAAACGTTGCTAAAAAATAACAGTAAAAATAATTAAGGTTTGCTCATGCGAAAGCTACTCACATCTATTTTTGGTACGTCTAATGACCGCTACCTTAAATCTATCCAGCCGTTGGTTGATCAAATTAATGGTTTAGAAGACTCTATTCAGAAAAAATCAGATGAAGAATTAAGGGCACTCACAGCCGAATATAAAAAACGTTTTCAGGCAGGTGAAAGCTTAGATGACTTGTTGCCTGAAGCTTTTGCGACAGTGCGTGAAGCTGCAAAACGTACATTAGGCGAGCGCCATTACGATGTACAGCTTATTGGTGGTATTGTATTGCACCAAGGTAAGCTTGCAGAAATGAAAACAGGTGAAGGTAAAACGCTTGTTGCGACCCTTGCTGCTTACTTAAATGCATTAGCTGGTAAAGGTGTGCATGTTGTAACGGTGAATGATTATTTGGCACGTCGAGATGGTAGCTGGATGGCGCAAGTGTATAACTTTTTAGGGCTTTCTTGTGGTTTTGTGATTGGTGGCTTAGACCAAGAAGAGCGCAAAGCAGCTTATAATGCTGATATTACATATGTGACGAATAATGAGCTTTCTTTTGATTATCTGCGCGATAATATGAAGTTTTCTACGAATGATTTGGTGATGCGTTCTGAAAATCCGATGCATTTTGCTATTGTGGATGAGGTGGATTCTATTTTAATTGATGAAGCTCGTACGCCAATTAT
>JAAZVW010000050.1 GCA_018623135.1 Pseudomonadota bacterium | reverse complement strand
TTGATAGCGATATCAAATATAGCGAAAAAAGCAGTTTCCGAAACGGCGGAAACCCGCTTCTAGACTGGATTACAGGCCTAAATTCGGAGATGAAAACCCGAGTGGTGGAAATCGACGTGTTCCCACCGAAACTTATAATGGGGCAAGCCAATCACCTCTCAATCGTCTTAGATAAGGTATTCTGCTACTTTTGAGTATGTTAATTGTCTAAACGAAAACGGGAGTCGAACCTCAGTCCTTGTGGGGTGTGATAAAGTCGTTATATGTCCTCTTGTTGAGTAAGCATAAAATCGGGTTGTGTGGGAGGTGTAAAATTAGCCTCTTTGATTCTAGCTTCTCCTTTTGTTGTAAGTTGATTTTGGTTACTACTAGGGTCGTAGATACCATAGACATCCGTTACAATAAATTTAGTATCTTTTATTAAACCTTCATCATTAACTTTAGATATAACCACTAAATGAGCATATAGCCTAGTGCCTGTCTTGAAGCTATATAGCTTCCTATAGACATCAGCTTTAAAAATTTCATCTCCCATTGAGAATTTAATAGGTTTGTCGTTATAAATGCCATGCCATGCAATTTTTGATTTTTTAATAACAGGTGAGACAATCTCAATATCAGCATATTCATCGACACGCTCAATTTCATCATCTTCGAATATGAATTTATCAAAGTTAGCTTTAAAGACAGTATGCTTGTCTTCATCAATAGGCTTATTATTAATAGCTGATGTGACGGATACTTTGGTTACGGTTCCATTTTTTCTTAATGCTGAATAAAAATCAGAACATTGTTTCTTTAAAATTGCCTTATTTTCAAAAGAACATAAGCGTTTTGTATTTAGGCTTTTGATGGTTCTTTGAACTTCTTTAAGGGTGCGTTCTTCAGAATTAATTTGCTCAGCAAGTGTATAGTAAAAGTTATCTTTCTCTAATTCAGTCAATTCAGAATCTTGAGTCATCTGATAGATGACAAGGCCTGAAATCACACTACTTACAATACTAACTAGTATGTGTGAAACATGAGGGCTTTCTTTTACTTTTATGACAAGGTTATTGATTACCCCACCTTCTTGAATTGCACAAACTTCAATGCTGACCGGTATTTCTAATACTTTTGATATATGGTTGATTGAAGTTCGTAAAGCGCCTTCGCATTTAAGAAAAGTATCTAAACTAATGGTGTGTTTGTTAACGTCGTCAAAATAAAAGTGGGTTTGAAGTGTCTGCACTTAAGATGCTTTCTACTGAATTAGTGTTTATTAAAAATAGTATCTAATACTAATAAACTACTATTAATTGTTTCTAAACGCAATATAATTACCTAAAAAAGACCATTGAGCATACTAAAGGTCTAGTCAGTTTTAAATGACTTTTTAAGTGCTTAAAACTTCTTTAATTTCAAGACAGAGAACTCTTTCCCAATCATTTCTATTATGGTGTTTTTCTATAATTGGGTTGAGAATTGTCTCAATAGGTTCATTTTTGCACCTTTTGAGTTGTTCTTCAATTACGCCTACTGCATCCATTGCAAAATAAGAATATCGTTCTTTTATTTGAAATAGATCAAAATGTTTTTGTACTCTTTTCTTATCTGTGTCAGACCAGTTATTAGGAGGTGAAACGTAGAATTCGACAATGCATGGCTCATCCTTATGACTTGGGATGTATTTAGCTTTAATCCATTGTGTATTGTAAAATTTTATGTCATCAAAATATGGGTGTAAGATTTGTTCATCCTCAACATCTGCATAGAATGTCTTTTTAAATTCTTCATTGCATTCTTTACATGCAGGAACTAAATTTTCAGGCAATATCGAAAATTGTGGAAATAGTGTTTTGGGTAGAAAATGATCTAACGTTTTTGGATTATGCGAAAGAGAGCAAAAAGGACATTTTTTAGCATTTGAGAGTATTCTATATCTGATTTGTTTTCCAGAGGGTTTTTGGCTGAAGTAATATGTGTATAGCTTATTAAGATCCCCCTTAGTTAAATTGTTTGTTACGAGATCTGTGTCACTTCTTTTTATCCCCTTTATTAGATGAAGTTTCATGGGGAAGGTATTGTGTTTGTAGATGTTAGCATGTAGCCCTAAGTTATCATTATCTTGCGTTAAGTTATGTTTTAGAGGCTCTTTTTTTATATCAGTATTACAAGCTTCTATAATAGTTTGTAGTGTAATATCTTTTAAGCGGTTTAATTTTATCATTGTTGCTGTCTCGCTATTGCATTTTTAAGAATGATGCGTCCTTCAATGCCAATTTGATTCCCATATTCCTCTAGAATTTCTTCGTAAGATTTACCTGATTTTGCAGATTTTTTTAATAAAGCATTAAAACCTGATTTAGACATCTCTAGTGTGAATATTTCTCGAGTAAGAGTCCCTACATTTTCTGCAAAGGTTTCTATATGTGGATCTGATACGTTAATAATATCACCATATCTATTAATTTTAGTTACGCAAGATGATGGGATTTCTTGTAGAACAACAGGTGAATGTGTTGCAATAACTGCTACTCCGTTTTTAGCATATAACAGATTATTAAGTGCACGAATAAAAGATGATAATAAAGGTGGGTGGAGATGAGTTTCAGGCTCATCTATTAGTACAAGAGTTTTCTCTTCAACAGTTGCTACTAGTTTTGACAGTGTTAATAAGATAATAGAATGGCCAGAGCTCATATTATCTATGAGCTCGAGTATTTTTGCCTCATTTGAAATTGTACCTTTATTATAATTTTCATATATTGAATCAAGATTCATTTCAGAAAATATGTCATCAGAACTGATAGTTTTAATTGCTTGTAACCATTGTTTTGCTTTAGATAAATTGTTAAAACAATCAATGATAGACTCAGCACACTCTTTACGTAATTCGGATAAATCTTTTAAGCCTTTTTTGGTCTGATGCTTTAAGCCTATGTAGTAATAAATCATACCTTCTGTGGGGTCTGACTGGTTTTTAGGAGGAGTAAAAGTATCAAATGCGCTGAACGATACAGAAACAAGAGCTGTAAAGTAATTAGTTGAAATAGGGTCCGATATAAAAGAACTATTTTCTAAAAATTGCCATTCTGACCCTGTATTATTAACGAGAGATTGAACCATATTATTTAAGATAGTTGTTTTACCAGAACCATTTTTGCCAATAATAGCATGTATATTTGTACTAGGTGTTGAGTTTGCTTGTACATTAAAGGTAAAAGCAGGTGAAGTTTCAGAGTTTACCCCCTTTTTCTTAAAGCTTAGGTTAAAATCAGTTAAAGGTGGTTCACCGTCTAATATTCTTTTAAATTGTCCTTGTATTAGGTTAAAGGGAACATCTCTTAATAAAGAGTCTTTAAATACATCCTCTTTTTTTGCTTCTTCTAAGATTTCTTTATTAAAAGAAACATCATTTAATGATGTTAGGATACGGTGTTTTAAATCAACATCCAATTTCTGAAGGTTTTTATAAAAGTCAATTTCCTGTCCTAATGAAAAAAAATCATCGTTTAAACTTTCAAACCTTGAAGGAATAAAAGCTCTGGTTTTGTATAGGGATGAATTTTCCTGTGATAAATCTTCGGACCATCTTAATTGACCTATTTTTGCAATTTTCACCGCGCCAATGTCTATACGGTTCCCGGTGTTATTATTAACAAACAGATAAAATGTTGTCTCAAATCCGAAATCATTCCAGTTGTTTTTACATAAAATTGCTGTGTTTGGGGTGTAAGGTGCATCTGATTTTTTGTTAACGACAATGAAGGTCATATGTAACTCTCTTATCTAGCAGTGATTCTTGTTAAGGTACAGTTTATAGTTGCTCTGATAAATACACAACAAAAAACACCCCTAAACTGCTAAACGCGTAATCGGCGTATAGAAGGCGTTCAGGGGTGCAAGTACACCAACCTTAGCGAAAGGTTAGCAAAGGCCTCGAGTTGGTCGTTGAGGCGGTGCACTGGGGCTAAGTTAGGCAAGCCCCAGTCAAAGCAAACTATTCAGACTTCAATTCAAGGTAATATTCGCCTTTTGCCTTATTCGTCCACTCAAACGTATAAATACGATCAAGTCGCTTGTAGTTCGTGATGAGTTGCCCTTGGCACTTCACGAACCCTTCAGGATTTGCTTTGAGTTCCTCTGCAGATGGATTCAGAGTTTTGATATTTTTAACAGCTATCACTTGAAGATTTAGCTGATGTTGAAGCACGTTATTAGCAACGGTTTGCTTCACCATGTTAATGGCAGTCTCGCTATTACATTTCGGTAATTCTACCGCTATGACTTTGTTACCACCAGCACTTCCAATGGCATTAATCAAGCCGATTAAACCAATCAAAAATGCACATGTTTTCAGGAAAGTTTTACCCCAAGAGCGTTTCTTTTGGGGCGGTTGTGTGTGTTCGGTCATCTTGAACTCCCTTCGTTATTTTAACAAAAGACAACTAACCTAATCCAATTTTCTGAAAAAGGTTAGAAGCCGGGAGTTGATTACCGCCACAGAACGGTGCGAAGGCCTTTGGCCGAAGCTTGGACATACGCCAACGCCTCCCGGCCTCCAACATGGATTCCAAGAGACGTGTCGTTTTAATGAGGACACTGCTCATCTGTGGTGGGTAATCACACCCAAAAGTGACTATGCCACATTAAATCCAAACTGTCACATTTAATTTTCTTATACCTAATTAGTGGTAGCGTTGAGGGTGAAATACCCCTCCGAGACCGTCTTCTAAGTAACTACAGGCGGGGCGCCGCGGCGCCCCCAATAAGAGCCTGTTCAATTTTCAACCCATTATGAATAAGGTAAATATGATGGATAAATACTTGAAAAACAAAGATTACTTAGAGAATCAATCAGGAATGAAAGCTGGCGGGAAATTGCTAAATGAGCACAAAAATCAGCTTGAAGCCCTTTCATCACTTCTTATTAATTTAATTAATTTGACATTAACTGAATTTGAACAAGAAATGGAGGGCAAATAATATGCGTACTTCCATTACAAAAGCAGTTATCTATGCTCGTGTGTCTACACATGAGCAAGCCTATGAATCAGATAGTCTTACCAATCAGCTTATCAGGTGCCAAGACTATGCGAATGATCATGGCTTAGAGGTTCTGAGACACTTTTCAGAGCATGCCTCAGGTCGTTTAGGTGATCGTAAAGAGCTACAAAATGCTTATCGTTTTTGCGCTAAGCAGGGTGAGTCTATGTATCTACTTGTTAAAGACATCTCTCGCTTCATGCGTAGTTTAGATAAACATGAGCATTGGAAAGAGAAGTTTTTGCAAATTGGCGTTCAGATTAAGGACGTTGAAAGCAACAGCATTTCTTATGTCTCAAAGGAAGATGACCCAGATGCATATCTTAAGGAAAAAAGAGCAAGCCTAGATGCCGAGGTATATACCTTGCAAAATGCTAAAAAGGTGACATCTGGTATGCTCGCTCGCTTAGAACAAGGTGGCTGGCCATTCAATGCACCTGTTGGCTATGTATCAGAACGCATTAAGGGGATAGCGCAAGTATGTCCACATGATGTGAATGCGCCCCTTGTCAAAGAGATGCTAGAGCGTCTTGCCAGAGGTGAAATCCATACACTTAAAGAGGCAGAAGCCTTTTTGCTGAACCAAGGGTACGTTAATGGTCATGGCAGAGAGGCAAGCTCTTCACATGATCGTATAAGTAATATCCTAAAGAGACTCTCTTTTTATGCAGGCTACATTGAGCATGACATGCTTGCAGGTAGACGTGTGAGAGGCTTGCATGATGCGCTTATTGATGAGCACACATGGCGCAAGGTTGAAGAACGCCTACCAGAGCTTAAGCGTGCACCTAGACGTAAGAGCAAAAAGTGTGACTTAGAGTTTCCGCTATTAGGGCACTTGTACTGCGAGCATTGCGGGGAGCGCATGTATAACTCGGCATCATCAAGCAAAGGCAGAGCTTACAACTACTATCTATGTAAGAACAAGTCTTGCGAGCGTAAGGGTAAGAACGTCTCAGCCAAAAAGGTTGAGCAAGCCGTCAGCGATTACCTAAGCACCCTTAAATGCACGCCATTTGCCATTGAGTTTATGGAAGAGATACTTGAGCAAGAGCTTAAGAAACGCCTTAAATCGGCACGTAAAGCCAATGGGAAGCTAGATCTGATTGTTCAGCAACGAGAAGAAATAAAAGGTCAAATGCTCGAAAGGCTTTGTTCTGTAAACCCTAAGCTTGCTCAGAGCATGGAGACTCAGATTTTGAAAGTGGATGACGAGATCAATCGCTACAAAAGCCGACGTCAACTCGACAAGCTCACGACAGATCAGAAGCAGGAACTCAAAAAGCGCATATTCAAGTTCTTTTCGGAGCTTGATAGCTATTGGGCATCCGCTCAGATCGAGGGCAAGAAAATCATCATCCATAGCGTATTAGGCGGAAAGCTCAGCTTCCATGCCACTCAAGGCGTTGCGCAACATCATCTAAACAAAGTATTCACACCAGAGGATAAATAAAATGACATTAAATAAGTTTTTTAAATCAATCGAAGAAGCTGTAAAAGACATCAACCAAAACTTTGCAATGGTACGCACAGGCGATTCCATTGTGATTATGGAGGTTAAGAATAAACAGGGTCAGCTAGAGCTAAAGCCAATTAAAGAGCGTGCCCTTTTTGACTTGTACGAGAATAAGCCAATCCTGATTAAGGGTAAGCGAGAAAACCCAGTCAAGCATTGGAAGCAATCAATCAACCGAAGAGAATACCTTGAGGGTATCGAGTTTAACCCTAAGTTAAGCACATTAGGTAAGCTGAATCTGTTTTCGGGATATGGTGTCGTTCCTCAAGTGCACGGGAGTTGGGACGAATTACGTAAGCATATTTTAGAGGCAGTCTGCAATGGAGAGGATGAACTCTTCCAGTATTTCATGGATTGGTTTGCTCACGCCTTCCAATACCCGCTAGAACGCCCTGAGACGGCTCTAGTGTTGGTTGGAGGTCAAGGCACGGGCAAATCGTCTACCTTAGATCACTTCGGGCGTCTATTCGGCGATGCGCACCGCTACAAAGATAGTGACTCAAACAAAATCTTTGGTCGTTTTCAGGAGCATCTTATCGGTAAACAGTACATTTTTTGGGATGAAGCAAGCTTACGTTCACACCGTGGGTTCATTAGCCGCATGAAAGACCTGATTACATCAGAGCACATGAGTATTGAGGGTAAAGGTAAGTCGGTAACGACCTATCAGAATATCACGCGCTTAGTTATGGCAAGTAACGACATGCACGTTGTCAATGCAAGTGGCGATGAGCGTAGGTACGCTATTTTTGAAGTATCTGATAAGTACCAGAAAGATAGCGAACACTTCGGCAAAATCTCAGAAGAGTTAGAAAATGGCGGATACGAACGTCTACTACATGACTTACTGAATTGGGAGATTAAGAGCGACTTGCGTAATGTACCTATGACAAAGGGACTTCACTATCAGCGTATCGAAAGCTTAGATCCAATCCAGAAATGGTGGTTTGAAGGTTTACAACGTGGGTACTTTACTTGTGACTTCCACTCGCATATCCCTTGGGGTGAAGACGTGCCAACAAAAGTGTTTTACGAGGCGTTCTTATCTAACATGAAGCAAATCAGCTTACGTGGTCAGAAAGTGAGTGACGTTGCCTTTGGTCGAGCTTTAATCAAGCTTGTACCTAGTGACTGGCAGTTACGCATGAGAGAATCATCAGGCGCACGCCAGTACGTCTACCAACTGCCAACAATTGAAGATGCTCGAGCGCACTTTGAACAGGTAGCAAATATCATTGATTTTGACTGGGACGTCCTAGATACCCTAGATAGCTCAGATAGAATTGAATTTGTTTAACGCAAAACACCTAAAATAGGTGAATAACACTAAGGCTTGTAGCAATTAACCCTGTTACAGGCCTTATTTTTTGTATTGATCCTTATAGATATGAGTATATACAAATAAGTGTCTATGTTTGATATTGACAACTATAGGGTTTATTTATATATTGCATGCAATGCAGATAGCGTTATACCTTTTTGATAACTAATACGGATGTAAAGTTCTCGACAAGAGATAGAGCATCTGCAATACTTAAAACTCAACAAAACTGATGATACGAGGTATCTTATGTTAAAACTTAAAGCAGCTTTCTTTCTTTCAG
>JAAZVW010000020.1 GCA_018623135.1 Pseudomonadota bacterium | reverse complement strand
CTTGTCTTCTTTAATGTCTAAAGTTGAGTTTAAGGATGAAGTTTCTTTTAAAGGACAGTCGGTTGCTGTTGATGGTGTGCTTGCTGATCCTTTTGGTAAGCCTGTACTGCGTACAAAGTTTGATTATGCTTCTCCTGATGCATTAACCTTTGTAAAAGAGTTTATTGAATTAGGTGCGGATTTTCCGTTAACAAGTCTGGCTGATTTTAAATTACAGGGTGAGCTTGTTCATGAAAAAGGTCAACTTGAAATTGAAGAGTTTCAGTTAGCAACAGTAGGCGCGAACTTGGCTGGTTCTGCGGTTATTTCTGAAGATATGTATCAGACTAAGCTTAAAATTGTAAATACAAATACTGAGCTATTAGGGTTGAATTTGAAGGCTGCTGGAAATGCAAAGAAGACTGCAAACTGGTCTGATGAAGTTATTGATTTAAGTTTGTTCCAAGATTTAAACGTGAAAAGTCAAATCCAGCTTGAGAATGTTGCTCATAATGGTCGTTTAATTAATAAAGCGAATCTTATTTTTGATTTAGCAGAAGGCATGCTTAAACTTACAAAGTTTGATGTGCAAATGGCTGAGGGTAAAATTGATGTTTCTGGTCGCGTAGATTTAGGAACACCAATGCGCGCTAAACTAAAGGGTGAAGTTGTAAACTTTATGCCAACACGTTGGATGCGTATGGCATGGCTTAATTATGTAAGAGGTGCTATTAACGGTACCTTTGATGTAAGTTTTAAAGGTGTTTCTGTTGCTCAGATGATGAGATCTTTAAGTGGTAAAGTGGCTTTACAGAGTGATTCTCTTGCTGTTAAAGGCTTTAAAGCGAATGATTTAGCAGGTACTTTAGCGCGTATGGTTAATGGCCAAACAAATAATCAGTATCAGCTATTTGATCCTATTGAGTTGGATATTGATATTGATAATGGTGTTTTAAAAACAAAAGATACACAGCTTAAGGCTGGTAATGTTGAATTGTTTGCGACAGGTAAATTTGATTTAGGTAACCAAACGATTAACTATAAATTAACGCCAAATATTACAGATGAAAATATGCCAATTATTTTACCTGTATTGGTGCGCGGCCCTGTCGCTAACCCGCAGATTATTCCTGATTTACCAGATATGGCGGCCCAAGGTGCGATGCAGCTTATTGGTGGTGAAGCAGGTGCTGCAATTGGTAATATGCTAAAAAGTGTGCAAGGTGAAAATGCAGATACGCAAGAGGCTGCGCCTACAACAGAAAGCTTGCCTTTTAATTTAGAAGACCCTGAAAAACTGCGTGAAAGTTTACAAAAGTTTTTGAATGAAAGTGAATAGAAAATAGATGGAACTAACTTTTACAATTGAAAAACAAGGAGCCGGCTATTTGCTGGCTCTTAATTCTAAGGCTCTAGAATCCAAAGAGGGTAATCTGCTTGAGTTGAAAACGGAAAAAGCAGCAGAATTATTGAAAAATGAAATAAAGGAACAGAAACTTTCTGGCCCTTTATATGCGCTGATGAGTGCTTATACAGATGCTTTTGTTATTAAAGACAGAAGTGCTTATATTAAGCAACTGCTGGATTATTTAGATAATGATTTACTTTGTTATGTCGCGCCTGAGCCGAAAGACCTTGTGCGTAAGCAAACGCAACTTTGGCAACCTGTAAGGCAATATATTGAACAGAAATACATGCTAAAATTAGTGCTAACACAGGGTTTAGGGCATGTTGTGCAACCAACGGATGTTTATAATTCTGTAAAAGAAATTTTTACAAAGGCTACGGATAAAGAATTTGCTGTGATGTACTTTACAGCTAAGGCGACCAAATCGGTATTATTGGGGATATATTTTACTCTGCATGAAGATGAGGGAGCTGAAAAACTACATCAGCGTGCTTCTTTAGAGGAAATTTATTATCAGGAACGATACAAAGAAGATGCAGAGCAGTTGAAAACTTTGCAAGATCGTTTAAATGAAATCAAAGCGTTAGAAGATTTTAAAAACTTTTTTTAAGAAATACTAAAAAAAAGCTGGATTTTTTTAGTAAATGTGCTAAAAATAAGCCCACATCATGATACGGCGAGTAGCGCAGCCTGGTAGCGCACTTGATTTGGGATCAAGGGGTCGGAGGTTCGAATCCTCTCTCGCCGACCATGATAAGCTTTTTTATAAAGCTACAAGAACCGCCACCAGGGCGGTTTTTTTGTGTCTTTTATATTCTGCTTCTTTTCTTTAACCTGCTTTTGTATTCTGTTAAACTTGTGGCAGATTAAAAATATGCATTTTCGAGGTTTAAATGATTGAGCACTCTGAATATTTATGGGTAGATGCTGTGGCTTTAAAAGAGCAGAAATTTAGTTCGTTACTGCCTGATGTAAAAGAAATACTAGAAAAACTATTAAAGATAGAAAGTAATTTAGTATGACACAGCCTGCTGATTTAATTTTTGAGATGTTTAAAGATATTGGTATAACACCAACGACTATTAAGCATGAGCCTTGTTTTACTGTGGCGGAATCTGAAGAGATTGATAAGCAGATAGATGCTGTACCAACCCGTAATTTATTTGTAAAAGATAAAGCCAACAAATATTGGCTTATTACTTTAGAAGCCCAGCAACCTGTTTGCTTGAAAAAATTGCGTTACGCATTGGGGGCAAAACAGAGACTTTCATTTGGTAAACCAGAAATATTGAAAGAAATGTTGGGTGTAACGCCTGGTTCTGTAACGCCATTGGGGCTTATTTTCCAGAAAGGGAAAGCAGACTTGGTGTTTGTTATTGATAAAAATTTGATGAAAGCGGATAAGTTTGCCGTACATCCTTTGCAAAATGATATGTCGAGCATATTAACACCACAAGATTTTGAAAAGATTCTTAAATATTTAGCTGTTGATAAATTGGAAATGGACTTTAGTTTATATGAGCCTGATGATTTGGCATAACTTTTGCTTAAATTGGTTGGTTTAGAAAAATTATACTGTTCGTAGAGGGATGAAAATATGGCAAAGCTACAAAAAAAACAACGTAAATCATTAGCGCATGACCATTTAGAGGTGGTGAGAGACCAGTATGAAGATTTGCCATATCCCCCACGAAATCCTGAAGATGATAATAAAAGGCTTGTAACAACTTATGGGGATAGCTTGCAGGTAATTAGTCATCGTGGTTTTGAAGGTAAGCTTAAGTTTGATAAATTACGTGTACTAACAGCAGGGGGTGGTACAGGTGATGCAACAATTTATTATGCAGAGCAGTTGCGTCATTACCCAGATGCTGAGGTTGTTTATGTTGATTTTTCTGAACATTCTATGTCTATAGCTAAACGCCGTGCTGAAATTAGAGGGTTAACGAATATTAAATTTGTACATGGGTCCTTACTTGAGTGTAAAAATTTAGGGATTGGTCAATTTGATATTATTAACTGTGTTGGTGTGTTGCATCATTTAGATGACCCAGATGCTGGTTTACGTGCACTTAAAGAGGTTTTAAAGCCTGAAGGTGTCATGAATATTATGCTTTATGGTTATTACGGTAGGCTAGAGGTGTATATGATACAAGATACGCTTAAGTTATTGAGTAAAAATGCCAAAACAAACCAAGAACGTGTTGAGCTAGCCAAGGCTTTATTACCAGCTTTGCCAGCAACGTCTCTTATGGTGCAAAATAAAAATAAGTGGATGTATGAGTTAAAAATTGGTGATGGTGCTATTTTTGATTTGCTTTGCCACCCACAGGATAGAGCTTATACAGTTCCACAAATAAAAGAGTTTTTAGAACAAGCAAAACTACAACTGGTGGCTTTTTATGGTAAAACAGTGGCAAGAACAAAATATGATGCATTGCATCAGTATTCAAAAAACCCTGCCATTTTAAAACATATAGAAAAATTAGATGACTGGGAACAGTTAGCTTTAGCAGAGCTTGCTTCTATGCCAACAAAGCATGGATTTATGTGTACGCGGAAAGATGTTGTGAAGAAAGAGATTAAATTAGCCGCATCATCTGTTGTTTGTTTTTCATTAGCTACAGTTTCAGGCAGAAATGTGAAAGGTATTCAAGCTCAGATGCAGGATGATTTAGCACCGCTTTCAATTAAATTTGGCCCTGAGGGTGAGAATATTAGGTTAGGGCAGTTTAATCGTAAATCCCTAGAAACAAAGTTTTTATTTGAAATAGATGAGCGTCGCTCTGTTGCTGAAATATATGAAGATATGAAAGAAAAAAATGAAGATATTGCGAAAATGTCTTTAGAAGAATTTATTAAAATGGCAGAGCGTATTTATATTCCACTTGAGTCTTTAGATATTTTATGTGCGATTGAAAAAGGTACAGGTCTTGTGCGTAGGTGGGACTCGGAAAAACATGAGCTTGTAGACGAGCTAGAACTTTAATTTTGTCAGACCATTATTAAAATTAAATATGACTAAATAAAAAGCGCCAAATAGGCGCTTTTTGTTGCTCTGCGGGCTGATTTTTTGTATATTTAGACAACTTAATCATATAAAAATTAAATTAGGAGCACATAAAATGAGCGCAAAAAGCTTTATTGAAGAGTTAAAGCAACGCGGTCTGTTTAAAGACCATACAGATGAACAGGCGTTGATTGAACACTTAGATAAAGGTATGTGCACCTATTATATGGGCGTTGACCCTACTGCGAGCTCTATGCATGTGGGGCATATTATTCCAGCAATTATGATGCGCCGTTTTCAAGAACAAGGACATAGGCCTATTTTGCTTGTTGGTGGTGCGACAGGTCTTATTGGTGACCCATCATTTAAAGATGAAGAACGCAGCTTGCATGATGTTGAAAAAGTGCAAGAATGGTCAGAAAACATTGCAAAGCAATATAAAAAGTTTATTGACTTTGATAATGGTGAAAATGCAGGTGTTCTTGTGAATAACTATGATTGGACATCTAAAATGGATGTAATGACTTTCTTGCGTGATGTAGGTAAGCATTATTCTGTGAATATGATGATTCAGCGTGAATCTGTTAAAAAACGTATTGAGCGTCCAGACCAAGGCATTTCCTTTACTGAATTTAGCTACACATTGTTACAGGGTTTAGACTACGCACATTTGTACAAAGAATATGATTGTACACTACAAATTGGTGGTGCGGACCAATGGGGTAATCTCCTTTCTGGTGTTGATTTAACACGTCGTCAAACAGGGGCAACAGTACATGCTTTAACATTGCCGTTGCTAACAGATTCTAATGGTAAAAAAATTGGTAAATCAGAAGGTAATGCTATTTGGATTGACCCAGAACTTACATCGCCATACACATTTTACCAGTACTGGTTAAATATGGCGGATGCGGATGTTGAAAAACTACTAAAAGTTTACACCTTTATAAGCCTTGATGAAATTGCTGAAATTACTAAAGAGCACATGGAAGAACCGCATTTACGTAAAGGCCAAAAACGTTTAGCAGCTGAAATTACTAAGTTTATTCATGGTGAACAAGGGCTAGAAGCCGCTTTACGTATTACTGAAGCTTTATTTAATAACCAGCTTGCTTCTTTAACGGCTGAAGATTTGGTACAGTTAAAGCTAGATGGTATGCCTTCTGCAGTTTTTGAAAGTGTTTCTAAGCCTTTAATTGATGCATTAATTGAATCGAACTTAGCAGAATCTAAACGTGCTGCGCGTGAATTTATTTCGGGTAATGCAGTTTCTGTAAATGGTGAAAAAATTACAGATTTAGATGCCGAGCTAAGTATGGATAATGCACTACAGGGTAAATACCATGTGCTTAAGCGTGGCAAAAAAGCTTATGCTTTAGCTGTTTTACAAGGGTAAAAGTAAATGAAAAAAGAAGCGTTAAAACTAAAGTCTTTATCTCAGCGATTAGTGGCGCTTCATGAAAATATATGGATCCTTGATACGATTAAATGGGATGATCGTATCAAGGATTCTTTTTTTGCAAATGGCGCAAAAGAATTACCGAAATTAGGGGATGATTATTATAACGAGCGCTCTCGTAGAGATTATGACCGTTTACAGGTTGCGTTTGTTGAGCTGGCATTAGATATTGAAAAAGATTTGGCGCCTTCTAATCCCTTAAAACAGATGCTTTTGGAGAGGACTCAAGAGTTTATTACAGTCTGTGATATGCTTAAAAATAGGGGTAATAAAAAATTCGCAGTAGAATCTAAAAAGCTGTATGGCTCTTCTTTAGATAAATTTATGGGTAATAAAAAACTGTATCAAGTTTCTGAGCAATTATTAGATAAAATGCGTGTAAGCCATTTGGATGAATTAACCCCACCAGAGAAAAAATATTCAGCTAAAAAAGCACAAAAATTTATACAGTCTCAAATGGACTTTTATCTCGGTGAAGGGTCTTGTAACGTTAAAATTGCTGATAATATCGTTTCGGATGCTGTTGCAGGAGCTGATTCTATTAAGTTACGTGAAAGTGCTAAGTACTCTCAACAAAGTATGGAAAGCCTTGTTGTGCATGAGGGGTTGGTGCATGTGGCTACTTATAAAAATGGTAAAGCACAAGATATTGCGCCTTTTTTAAGTGTTGGTTCACCCAGTGTAACAGCCACACAAGAAGGTTTAGCGGTGTTTATGGAGGTTGTGAACTTCCATTCTTACCCAGAGCGTATTAAGCGTATTTGTGAGCGTATGAAAGCGATTCATATGGCAGAGCAGGGTGCTGACTTTTTGGATGTTTATCGTTATTTTGTTGAAAAAGAACATGTTGCGGAAGAGGCGGCATATGTACTAAGTGCCCGTGTTTTTAGAGGTGGTGACCCTAAAGGCGGTAGTTTTTTTACAAAAGATATTAGTTATGTTAAGGGTTTGCTTTCGTTAACTGATTTTATAGATAAAGCTATTGATGCGGATAAACCAGAATATTTGCCGGCGCTTTTTCATGGTAAATTAAGGTTAAGAGACATTCCGTCTCTTGTGCAGGCAGAAGAAGAAAAACTTATTACCGCGCCACAATATATTCCTAAGCCTTTTAATGATGTAAATGGGCTTTATGTTTATTTCTCGCTCTTTCAATCTCTTTTTAATTATAAATAAAAAAACGGGGTTAATTACCCCGTTTTTTATGCTTTTTTGTAGTTTACATATGGGCATCCATAATGGCTTGTACATCAATTTTTTGTAAACCTTCATTAAAGTCATCTACATATTTAGAATCTTTTTTAAAGCAAATATGTAAACCTTTATTTTCGAGTAGATTACTGTTAAAAGAAATTTTATCTTGTTGAGCAGCTATTGAACTATCTGTTGCTAAAAGGTAGTTCAGTACATTTTGGTCAATAACAGCAAGAGCTAAGCGACCTGCCGCAATTTTACGTAAATTTGTAATATCATCAGAGGTGGGGTCGACTTTAAGGTCTCCTTGAGCGACTTTTTGATCAAAAGCAGCAGTGTTTACATAACCACGTACTGTACCAATGCTATAGGCTGCTAAGTCTTCTAAACTGTTCCATGTTATAGGCTTAGATGTTTGTTCTGCAAAACCTAGTGGGCTATCGCCCATTTTTTCAGAGAAAGTACAGTCTAATCCATCGGCATAATATTCAGGGAAATAACCTTCATATGCAGGGTTTTTCAGCCCCATATTTACGGCACGTTGCCAAGGGAAAAATTCTACAGTTACACTGTGTCCCATCGCTTTTAATGCTTCTTTAGCAACAGCAACGCTTGCACCTTGGTTTTCTAGTGAAGCGCCAGAGTAGGGTGGCCACTCTAAAGATGTTAACTTAATATTATCTGCAAAAACGGCTGTTGATGCTAGAGACAGCCCAAGTGTTAAAGAAAGCATTTTTTTCATGGCTTATATCCATTTTTATTAATTTTGTTATGAAAGTGTAAAATTTAAAATACATGTTGAGTATGTGAATGATTGTGTATAAGTGCAACTTAGAAAGTTTTAAGAACTTGTTTTAGCGTTAAATTTTATGAATTTCCGCTATTTATATAGTATATATTATATTTATTAAGTGAAACAATGTTGTTGTTATTGTAGATGGTTGTTTAAGTGTGCTAATTGCCTTAAGTTATTGTTTTTTAATTGTTTTTTTGTATTTTTCTGTTTTTTACTGTTTAGATTAGTTGTAAATATAAAGTTAGAGGGTTAATTATTTAATGTGGGAAGTTTAAAAATAAGAATCGCTTCAAGGATTAAAAAAATGAAAAAAATTCTGTCACTATCTTTACTTACAGCTTTATTTGCAACAACAGCGCAAGCTGTTACTCTTACCGTATATGAGTGGGAGGGGTATATAAGTACCTTTAAAGAAGACTTTGAAAAATATGCCAAAACTCAAGGTAAAGATATTACTGTTGAATTTTTAAAAGATGATTCTGGTGATGTTAAATATATTTCTAACGCAGATGATATTTTTGAAGCGCTACGTTCTAAAAATGTAGATATTGTGACACCTACACATAATTATTTTAAAGGTGAAAATGGACGCTTATTTCGTTTATTGAAGCCGTTAAATACATCTAAATTATCTCATTATCCAAATGTACTATCCTCATTGCGTGAAGCAGGTTTTGCTAAGCAAGATGGAAAGGCTTATGCATTACCGTTATTAGGCGGCGCTTATGGTTTGGCTTATAATGCTGATAAGGTTGACGCCCCAACTTCATGGAATGCATTAAAGGATAATACAAAGAAAACATCCATTACAAACGGACAGCTTGAAGCAAATGTTTATGTTGCGGCCTTACTTTCAGGTACCAAACCTGAAGATGTGTATCGTATTGATAAAATTAACGTTTCAGAAACAACCAATAATTTGAAAGAAATTGTTCAAAATACAACTGTTTTTTGGGATGGTATGGCAGACCCTAATGAAATGACAAATTTAGACTATGTAACTTCTTATGGTTTTGGTGTTGCAGCTGCGAATAAAGCAGGACAAAATTGGAAATATGCAAAGTTAAAAGAAGGGCAAACAGTTTGGTTAGATAATATTTCTATTGCAGCTACGGTTGAAGGTTCTGAAAAAGAAGAAGCTGCATATATGTTACTTGACTACATGGTTTCCCCTGATACTCAGAAGCGTATTTTAGAAGAGTTTGGTTCTGTTATTGTAAACCAAGATGTTAAAAAGATGGTTTCGGATGAGGTTGCGCAACAATATTCAGTTGGCGATAGCTCTTTCTTTAAAGAAGAATACTTCTGGCAGCCACTAGATAAGCGTACAGTTAATGGCTACAAAAATATGTGGCAAAAGGTACAAAAATAAGCATTGTTAACTAATTTAAGGGAATCTACCCATGAAATCTTTATTAGATATTTTCTCTAAAAGCATAAAAGTAAAAACAATGCTGTCATTGCTTGTGGTGTCTATAGTGGTGAATTTTGTATTCACCACTGTTTCTGTATCTTCACGCGTGGCAGAAGTAAATGCTTTATTAGAAACAAGGGCAAGTTTACTTGCTGAAATCCAAGCGGAAACTTCAGCTTCTTCCATTTGGGATTTTGATTATGACCAATTAGATAACTTGCTTGCTGGTTTGAGTAATGACCCTGATTTTTATTATGCTGCTGTTTATGATAGCTCGGGTGAGCTTTTAAAAGAGCTTAAAACGAAGAATGGCTTAAAACTTGAAACTGATTTTTTGACTGTTTCTAAAGAAATTTATAAAGAAGGCGAGGAAAAATTAATAGGTAGATTGGATCTTAAACTTTCTAAGCTTTCAGCGAATAAGGCAGCATCTCAGGCAATGATAGAAGGTGCCATTTCTGCTTTACTAATTACACTTGTAATGATTTTGGCTATTTATTTAGTTCTTGAATTTATGATTACGAAGCCAATTAAAGCTCTAACAAATGGGATGAGACGTTTAGCTGACGGTGATTTAACAACCCATGTACCAGCCCGAAAACGTAATGATGAAATAGGACAAATGGCGAAAGCGTTACTCGTATTTAAAGAAAATGCGGAAGCTAAAGTTCGTCTAGAAGAAGAACAAGAAGAAGCACAGAGTGCTGCTAAAGAGCAAACAAAACAACGTATTGACGAATTAACAGATGATATTGCAAATACAGCAGAACAGGTAAATGACCATATGTCTAAAGTATCTGCTGCATCTGCAGAGTTAAGTGCTTCTATTGATGGAATTACGTCGCAAATTAATCAATCTAATGCGATTACACAAACAGCTGTGAGTGATGCAGAAGCAAGTAATGCAACAATTGAAGAGTTGAAAGTTGCTGCAGATCGTATTGATGATATTATTCAATTAATTGAATCTGTGGCTGATCAAACAAATTTACTTGCATTAAATGCAACAATTGAAGCCGCCAGAGCAGGGGAAGCAGGTCGAGGCTTTGCCGTGGTAGCTGAAGAAGTTAAAAAACTTGCAACACGCACAGGTGAAGCAACTCAAGATATTGCTGAACAGGTGAGATTAATGAAGGATTCTTCACAACGAACTGTGGATGTTATGATGGGTATTATGGAGAATGTGCATAATATCGATGAAATTACGACTGTTGTATCATCTTCTATTAATGAACAGAAGATTGCGACAAATGATATTGCTGACAGCATGCAGCAGGCATCAGAGGGTGCGACAACAGTTGCTGAGAAAATTCATCAGGTACGTGAAAGTGCCATGAATGACTAAATTGTATAAAATACAATTAAATAATAAAAATAATAAGGGATACAGAATAATGTTAAAACAAAGCTTGGCAATGGTTGCAGCGGTTTCTGCGTTTGCAACATCAGCGCACGCTGGTATCGAGATGTTAGGTGGTGAAACGACAGCGACGATTTATGCCGTTTCTGAATATGAATTCCGTGGTGTGGCATTTAACGATGAGCAAGCGACACTACAGTATGGCGTGGATTGGGCACATGCAACAAATGGTTTTTCTGCCGGTGTTTGGGCGTCTCCTGCTGTTGTAGATGGTGATTCTCCATCTGATTACGAGGTTGACTTTTATGTTGGCTATGGTGATACACTTATGAACGACAAGCTTTCATATGCGTTAACTGCTTGGTATTACACATACCCAACTTCAGCTCAAAGTGATACATATAACTATGCAGAATACTATGTGGACTTAGGCTACCAAGTGCATGATAAGATTAATGTAGGCACACAAGTTGCTTATTCTGATGATTACTTTGGCTTTGGTGAATCTTGGTATTATGAAGGTAACTCTACATTCTCATTACCTAAGGATGTAAGCCTTAAAGTAGGTTATGGTTACCAAGGTTATGATGATAATGCAGGCTACGGCGTGCGTGATTATCAAAACTGGTATGCTTCTTTATCTAAAGAAATTATGGGCTTCAATGTAGGTCTTAAATATATTGATACAAATGAAGATACATGTGGTGACAACTGTGATGAACGTTATGTAGTTTCTGCTTCATATACATTCTAAAAAACATCAGTTGATTTTTTAATCGAACTTGCACATAATTTATATATGAAAAAATTTGTGCTTGCTTTGATACTAAGTCTTTATGTATTTGGGCAAGGAATGGCGTATGCTGTTCCTTGTTTCGTTTCTGGTGCTTCAGACACAAATATGGAAATGGCTGAAGTAAGCTCTTCTGCGCATGATTGTTGCCCAGATTCTTCTTCTGAAAATTTTGAATCTGATTGTTTAAGTTTATCTCTGGCGCAATGCCAAGATGAGGCAATTTCTTTAATTAAAGCAGTTCAGGTAGAAAAGCTGATTGATACTGCTTTTGTTAACATATCTGCACTCGGTAAACCTTCATCTGTTGCTCATTTACGTAAAAGTATAGAGCCAAAGTATATGAAGTATCAGCTAAAACCGAGGGCTTATCTATACCAATATTCAGGAAGATTACGTATTTAGCCTATTCATTTAAAAAGATTGTGTGAAAACTTGATTAAAATGAATAAAGGTTAAAAATATGAAAAGAATAATATTAGGTGTACTTGCCTTTTTTTGGGCGGTGCCTGCTGTGGCTAGGCCTGTATCTTACCCAGGTGGGTGGACGCTTATGGCGAGTAAACATGGTGAAAAATCATCGGTACATTATCATTACTCTCCCACATTTAAAGACTCTATAGGTTATAAGGGGATTTATGATGAGGGCGCTGATATTAAAGGGCATGCATTTCAGTATAATCGTTTAGTAAAAAGATGGAATAACCCTATGTCTCAAGCTAATTTCTATATAAAATCTGGTGCTGGTATGGCTGATAAAGAAGGTGCTTTATCGGGGCTGTTTTTTACAGGGCTCGCATTAGATTGGGAAGATAGGCGATATTTTACATCTTATGAAAATAAGCTTACGAGCTATGGCCGATTCGGCCAAGAATATGAGCAAAGTGCGCGTGTAGGTATTGCACCTTATGTTGCAGAGTATGGCGCGTTGCACACTTGGTTTATGTTGGAAGTTAAAAACGACCCTAAAGCCGATGAACCTGTACATATTACACCGCTTGTTAGACTTTTTAAAGGTGTGCATTTATTAGAAGTAGGTCATAGCTTTCAGGGTGATGTAACGCTCAATTATATTTATAGATTTTAGGAGATTGGAAGAATGAAAAAAATATTAACATTAGTTGTACTTAGTTTTACGTTAACGATGAATGCTTTTGCAGCCCAAAAGTTAGATGTAGAAGTAAATGGACTTGTTTGTGATTTTTGTGCGCAAGCTTTAGAAAAAGTGTTTGGTAAGAAGGAATCAGTTAAAGAGATTGATGTAAACCTTACAGAACGTTATGTGCGCATTACTTTAAATGAAGGTAAAGAGATTGCAGATGAAGAAGTTAAAAAACTTATTATAGATGCAGGCTATGATGTTGTTAAAATTAATAGGGTGGAAGAATAGATGATAAAGGAAGATTCTAAATTTTATCCTTTTCTAAGTTTGTTTACATCGGTAGGAACTTTGGTGTGTTGTACGCTACCTGCTATATTTGTATCGTTAGGGGCTGGGGCGACCTTAGCTTCTTTCGTTACAAATTTCCCGCAACTTATATGGCTTTCACAGTATAAAGAAATTGTTTTTTCTGTTGCTGGAATATGTTTGCTTTTAGGTGGATACATGCAATATAAAGCACGTTTCTTACCTTGCCCCGCAGACCCAGAAAAGGCTAAAGCCTGTACGGCTTTAAGGCGATTTAATTTATGGCTTTATGTTGTCTCGGTGGTTGTTTTTTTAATCGGTGCTTTTTTTGCTTTTGTGGCAAAATATGTACTTTTATAAAGGATGATAAAACAGACTGGATAAGAAAAGCAGGCGTTAGCCTGCTTTTTTATTTTTTACGTAATAAGGTCATGCCATCTCCGATAGGAATAATAGAAATATCAAAACGTTCATCGTTATAAATACTCTGGTTAAAATGGCGCATATTTACATAGCGAGGTCGTTCAGAATCGGTTGCAACACCGCCAAGCATAAATACATTATCAATAATAATAAGCCCACCTTTCGGAATAAGATTGTAACCATAATTAACGTAGTTTAAATAGTTTCCTTTATCTGCATCTATAAAAATAAGATCAAAGTTTCTGCGATCATCTATAAGCTCTGGCATAACTTCTATTGCAGGGCGTACAATAGGGGTAATTTGCGAAAGAACAGGTGCCCAAAGTTTCTGTACCTCCGGAAATTTGTTAATACGATCAATGGTGGTTACATGCCCTGTTTTAGGTAGAGCCTGTACAAAAGCAACGGCAGAGTAGCCTGTAAAAGTACCAATTTCTAGAATTTCCTGTGTTCCGGAAATACGAATAAGCATTTGCAAAAATTGCACTTGTTCTTTGGTAATTAGCAATTGTGCACCATCTGTTTGCTGACTTGCATGACGAATTTTCTGTAAAAGAGCATCTTCTTCTTTTACAGAGTTTGCGAGCATGTATTTATAAAGTTGCTGTGTAATTTCTGTTTTATGTGTATCCATTTGACTTATCCTTGACCAAACCTTTATGGCAGAATATAACTAAGCTTGTTTAATAATCAAGTAAAAGAGGAATGAAAGAGCATGAAAGGTTATTTCGGCATAGGCACAGAAGGCGGTAATAAAGCGCATAACTTAGGGAATATTTACCGTACAGCAAATGCGATGGGTGCTCATTTTGCTTTTACTTTAGATGGCCAATACCGTCGTAAGGATGGTAACCAAACAGATACATCTAAAACAGCAGTTAACTTACCTTTTTATGAGTTTGACGGTATTGCTGATTTAACATTACCTAAAGAATGTAAGCTTGTAGGTGTTGAACTTACAGATGAATCTATTAATTTACCGAGCTTTAAGCACCCTCGTTGTGCTGCTTATGTATTAGGCCCTGAGCGTGGTAATTTATCAGATGCAACACTCGCCAAGTGTGATTATGTGATTAAAATCCCGATGAAGTTTTGTGTAAACGTAGGTGTTGCAGCTGCGATGGTAATGTATGATAGACTTATTTCTGAAAGTAATTTTCCGCCACGTCCAGAAACAGAAATTGGTAATAAATTTTTATTACCAGAAGAAAATCGCAAAGATGCATTTCCTGACGAACGTCGATAACAAAAAATAAACCGCTTAGAGCGGTTTATTTTTTGCGTGCAATAATACGTCCACTTAAATTAAAGAAATGGCCTTGGTGAATTATTTCGTAACCTTCTGCTTCTAACACATCAAGTAATTCTTGGTGGTTAAAGCGGTTAGACTGGGGGTGTTTTATGAAAATTTGAACGAAAAAATTACAAATAAGAGCTTTATAAAATTCTTCTACAAAGAAAATACTACCTTTTTTGCTCACGCGGGCAATATCTTTAACCGCTTCTTGCCAATTGGGAATATGGTGCAATACACCGTAAGAAAAAGCAGCGTCAAAAGAATTATCAGGAAAAGCAAGTGAGGCCGCATCACCAATTGCAAAGTAAGCTTTTTCTTGTACTTGAGGTGTTTTTTCTAAGCGAGACCTGGCAATATGCAATAAATTTTCATCTAGTTCATAACCAAAAATATTTTTAACATTAAAATGTTTATCTATAGATTGCGCGCCATTACCATCGGCCGCACCTATTTCCAGAACTGTTTCAAATTCTGTTGCTGGAGAAAGCTTAGCAAGCTTTGCTGTTTCTATATGGCTTTGAATAAAATTACGGATGCCATTGGTGATTATAAATTTTTCAAATTGGTTAAGACGCATTTTCCATGCTTTCTTTTTGTTGTTTAATGTCTTGATATATAGATAGTGCTTTTTCACGCATTTTACTATGTTCTACAAGGGGTAGAGGATAATCTTTCCCAAGCTCTATTTGTGCGAGTTTAAGATCAAAAGCAGGTGCTTTATGAGGTTCGTGAATAAATTTAGTATCGACGTTTTTAAGTTCAGGTACCCATTTACGGATATAGTCACCTTCTGGGTCAAATTTTTGCCCCTGCGTTGTTGGGTTAAATACACGGAAATAAGGTGCAGCATCGAACCCACAACCTGCAACCCATTGCCAAGATGCGGCGTTACTTGCTACATCTGCATCTACAAGAGTATCCCAAAACCAGGCTTCGCCGATACGCCAGTCTATAAATAAATCCTTAATTAAAAAGGAAGCAACAATCATGCGTACGCGATTGTGCATATAGCCTGTTTGCCAAAGTTGGCGCATGCCTGCATCTACAATAGGAAAACCTGTTTTACCCTGCTGCCAAGCTTTGAGAGCTTGTGGATTATCTTCCCAAGGATAAAAATTAAATTGTTGTTGCCAATTTTGAGTTTTAATTTCTGGAAAATGAAAGAGCAAATTGTAGCTAAACTCACGCCAGCAAACCTCGGCCAAAAATTTATCTATTTGTTTTTGATCTTCTGGTTTTTGCATAAGATGGTCTTGTGCTTTTTTATAAATTTGATTTGGGCTAATAAGCCCTAGTGCTAAATATGGAGAAAGCGCGGATACAGATTCCAGAGCAGGGAAGTCTCTGCCCTTTGCATAGTTTTTGATACCAGTTGCTAAAAATGAGTCTAGCTTTTTATGGGCGTCTTGTTCACTAATCTGCCAGTGGTTAAGCATTTCTGTTGCCCAATTGAGCTTTTTAGGTAAAAGATTTAAATCTTCTACAGGGCAAAAAAGGTTTGTTGTTTCTTGTTGTATTTGTAGCGTTGCTAGCTGCTGTGGTTTAGGCAGGGGTGCTTTTTTACTTAGTGTTTGTACATGTTTCCAGTAGGGTGTGAATACTTTAAAAAAGCCACCTTGTTTATTTGTTATTTCCCAAGGTTCGTGCCACAGCTTACTGTTAAAAGTTTCTACTTTTATGCCTTGTTTGGTAAAATGTTCTTTAATTTTTTTATCGCGCGCAATTTGTTCGGGCGCGTAGCATCTATTCCATAAAATACATTCTATCTTTTCTTGTGTGCAAATTTGTTCAAGGATATTGAGAGAGTCTCCTTGAGTCACTTTTAAAGCTATGCCATATTTTTTGTAATTTGCCTCAAGAGATTTTAAGCTATTGAAAAGAAAAGCTTTTGTTGCAGACCCTTTTGATTTTTCATAAGAATCATAAATATAGAGTGGCAGAACATCTGCATTTTGTGTTGAGGCATGATGTAGGGCAGGGTTATCTGCTAGGCGGAGATCTTCTCGGTGCAAAATAAGGGTGCGCATGGTTTCCTCTTGTATTCTTTTGTTTGTTGCGTATTATTTTAACAAAATAACAAAAATTAAGGAACTCCATTTGATGAAAAAACAGATTCTTTTTGCTGTTTTGGCGATGATGCCACAAGTTGCCATGGCGGATGCGAACATGCCAGAAGACCATGCGCCTATTGGTGTAATGGGAGACCATATGCATAATAAAGGTGAGTATATGCTTTCTTTACGTTATGCAAAAGGTATGATGTCGGGCTTAAGGCAGGGGACTGATGCTGTTGATTTAACGGCTGCAGGTAAAATGACAGCGCCTAAAAAAATGGAAATGGATATGTACATGCTTGGTGCAATGTACGCGCCAACGCAAAATATAACGCTTGCAATGATGCTGCCATATAAAAGTGCAAAAATGGATAATGTTGTGCTTATGAACGGACGTCAATTTTCTACAGAATCTAGTGGCATTGGTGATGTTAAGTTTACAAGTTTACTACGTTTGTATGAAGGCAAAAAACATAAGCTACATGGTGGTTTAGGTATAAGTTTACCAACAGGAAGTATTAAAATTTCTGATGATATGCCTGCGGGAAATATGCCTTTAGGTTATGGGATGCAATTAGGTTCTGGCACGCATGATTTTTTACCTTCTTTAACTTATACAGCTGTTGATAGAAATATGAAGATGACTTGGGGTGCTCAGGCATCGGGTATTATTCGTATGGAAGACCAGAATGATAGAGATTACCGTTTAGGAAACCAGTTTAACCTAACAACTTGGGTTGCTTATAGGTTTGCGCCAATGGCTTCGGGGTCTTTGCGTGTAAGTTACACAAACCAAGCCTCTGCCAAGGGTGCTGCTTTAAATACAAACCCAATGATGAATGCTGTTTTTGACCCTGAACTACAAGCGCGTCGTAGTTGGGATTTGGGTTTAGGTGTAAATTTAATGCCGAATAAAGGTGCTTTACATGGGCATAGATTTGCAGCAGAGCTGATTGTACCTATGTATCAGAACTTAAAAGGCCCGAGTTTAGAAAGAGATTACAAACTGATGTTTGGTTGGCAAAAGGCTTTTTAAGCTTGGCCAAATTAATGAATAAAAAAGCGGCTATAGCCGCTTTTTTATTCATCTTGTTGTTTAAGTTGCTGTTGCTTTAAGCCTTGGAGGACTCTTTGGCCAAAGCTTAAGCCATCAACAGGTTTACCAGCCAGATAATCATCTAAAGAAATCGTGATATTATTTTTTTGCATATGGGTTTTTGCTAAAATTCTGGTGATTTGAATGCCTCTTGTTGCAGGGGCAAAGTTAGGGTCTTTTTCTAAAGCTTGTTGATAATAGGTATAGGCGTTAGCATGCTCGCCTTTTAACAAAAAGGCTTGGGCAATGTATGTGTAAGGCTTAGGCTCATTAGGTACAACATTTTTGGCTCTTACAAAAAGCTGGATACTTTTTTCGAGTACCTCAAAAGCGGCATCTTTTTGGTTTTGAGCTAATAGAAGTTCACCTGTTCTGTTAAGAGTAAGCATATAGTTAACCAGTAAGTTACCGGAGTATGGGTCATACTTAAGGGCTTCTTCATGTGCGCTAATAGCAGCAAGGGGTGGTACTTTATTAAAGTTATTGCGCATAGCAAGAGCTCTTAGTTCTAGTGTATGGCTACGGTATGGATATTCTTTATAGGCTAATTGCGCAAAATACAAAGCCTCTTTAGGTTTATTATTTTGTATAGAAAAAGCCGTGAGTGCTTTATGGGAAAAACTAGAAGCTGCACGTTTATAATCATCGTACAACATCATGCCAAAAACAGCGGTAGCAAGTATGAGAAGGATGCCATAGAAGCTATAATGGCATTTTTGAGAACAGTTTTTATGGCCTAAATTTAGGCTTTGGCTATAAATAGCTGTAATAAAACCTATAAATGCGTAAAGGAGAGTTGCGCCACCTGGCATTTGTAGAGGGAAATCTGCAATTGAATTACCAATAATAGCTACGCAAGAAAAACCTAAAATGGCAGAAATGCGCTTTTTATCTTGTGAAATATTTTTAGAAATCTGCGTGCGATAAAGCATATAAATAAGGCTTAAGAAAATAGATAGATACAATAACCCACCTAAAACACCAAGTTCTACAAAGGCTTGCAGAAAATCATTGTGTAGGCGTTCTGGCCTTTTAGAAAGACTGTAACCGTGAACACGTGTTTCTACTGATTTGTTGCTATATTTAGGGTAGGCTGCTTTAAAATTACCAATACCTACGCCAGTTAAAGGCTCTTCTTTTACGATATTAAGGCTGTTTTGATAATAATGTAAGCGGTTGATAAGGCTGCCTGTAAGTTCGGATATAGATTTAATTTGCTCTGTTACCGAATTTTTAATGCCGTAAGTGTTTTGGTGTGCAGAAGGCAGGCTTGCCCCTGTGATAACAATAATAAAACTTCCGCAAAGGGCTATAATGCTTTTTTTGTGAAGGCTATTTTTAAAGCTTGCACGAAGGTCTTTCTGAAACATAAACCATAGTGCAAAAAAGATAAGACAAAGAGCAAAAGAAACCCAACTGATGCGTGTGCGTGTGTAAGCAAAAAAGATAAGACCTGCGGTTAATGAAATAAGACTAAGTGCTTTAAAATGTGTTTTTTTGGCAAAGAGACAGAAGTAAAAGGCAATAGGTAGAAGCATCATTGTAAATTGAGATGCGAGGTTTTTATTGGTAAAAGTTGCCCCAGGAATAGCGGCCTGCTGAATAACGTTTGTGTTAAATGCTTCTGTAAATAAATTGTGGTATTGGCCGATGCCAATAAAGGCGTTAAAAGCCAAACCTATAGTCAGGATAGCCAAAGAAGCTTTAAGAAACTTTTCTGTGTATAAATAAGAGCAAAAGAAGAATAACAGCGCATAAGATATTTGATGTTTCCATGCCCAGATGGCATCCAGAACATTAATGCTCCAGCTTAAAGAGGCGGTTGCTAACAGGCTTAAAGCTGTAATTAAGTAAACCATAAGAGGTTGCTTAGTAATAACTTGTTTATGGTGGGTTGATGTAAGTTTTTCTATAATAAATAAAATACTTGTGAGTGCTATTGTAAAGTGTAGGGCATACCAGCGGCCATCAGCGCCAGATTCTGCCGCTTGTATAAAAAATAAAAATGGTAATTGCGCTAAAGCTAAAAAAGTAAGAAGACGTTGGTATATTTTAAGTTTTGAGGTATCTGTTTGTGATGTCAAAAATGAAAGCATAGGGACTTCCTTCTTATTTTTATTTATTATAAATTATTACAAATAATTTGTTTGAGTGGCTATATACTATGGGGGAACGGGTTGGAAATCAATTTCAAATAAAAAAGATGTCAGTTTTTTGGTTAAAAGTATTGAAAATATTTTTGCAAAGGCTCATAACTTTATAGGTGAAACAAACGTAAAAGAGTTTTGTAGGGTATAAAAATGGTTTCTGAAAAAGCAATTCAAACGATTCATACTGTTGGTGCAATTAATATTGAAGCGCCACTTGAGTATAAAAATGATCCGTTAACGCAAGCGGCATATAATAAGCATGTGGCTGTGCGCGCAGGTCGTGTCGCAGAACAAAAAATGGCTATTGATACTGTTGAAATTAGGCAGGACGAACATTTATCTGAACAGCAAAAAGACCAAACAATTGAGGTGCGAGAAGCTAAAACGGCACAGTTAGGTCAGGCTATTAGTGAATATACAATGGACTGTGAGGCTGTTATTGCTGAGCTTTCTAAAGATGGTCGCCAAATTACACCAAACCAAGAGCTACAAATGCAGGTTTCTGCAGAGCAGCAGGTAGAGCGTGCGGCGAACGATGAACAAGAACAAACATTACAAACGCCAGAGTTAACGCGTTAATATAACGAAATCAAAAAGCAGGCCTTTAAAGCCTGCTTTTTTTAACTTGTAAACCTTGAGTTGAAAGCTTGTATGAGCTAAACTATGTGGGTCTTATATATTAAATAATAATAAATAGCCTGAAAATAAGTAATAGGATGGCCTAATCTGTGACTCCAAAATTTAAAGAATTTCTTTGGTCTATAAAATTTTTTGCAGTTGTTTATATAGCAATAGCTATTTTCTTGATGCCGATTATTGATGCAAGTATATACCTTGAATTAATGGGGCTTATTTTAGCTCTTATGGTATTTTTACGTTATTATATGGCTGGTAATAAAAACTATAAAAAGACAGTAAGAAATGTACGTAAGATGCGCGGTAAGGCATCTGGTGCTCACGGTTCTGCTGATTTTGCAGATGTTGCAGACTTAAAAGAAGCTCATTTAACAGGCCAGCAAGGGTTTATTTTAGGTAAGTTTAACGACAAATTTATTAGATTTAACACACCTGGGCATTTGGTAACTTTTGCACCAACGCGTTCTGGTAAGGGTGTGGGTCAAGTTATTCCGAACTTATTAGACCATCCTGGTTCCGTTGTTGTTAATGATATTAAAGGTGAAAACTACGCCATTTCTGCGGAATATCGTAAAAAGTTTTCTAAGGTTGTAAAATTTGCGCCTTTTGATGAAGATTCCAATTATTTTAATCCGCTAGATTTTATTCGTGTGGGTACAGATGATGAGCTTGATGATGTTAAGCTTATTGTAGATATGATTATTTTGGAAGAAGCTGGTTCTGGCGACCAGTTTTTTACACTTGAAGCGAAAAACTTAGTTACAGCCATTGTTATGCATGTTGCGACAAGTTGTCCGCCACCTTTACGTAACATGGGTGAAGTGCGCTATTTATTGATGCAGTCTAAAACGGATTTTGAATTTACTGTGCAAGAAATGCTGCGCTCTAAAAACAAACATGTGCGCAAAATGGCTGCTGCAACATCTGCGACTGAGCCTAAGGTATTGGCCTCTATTTTATCGACAGCTAAATCTCAGACAGCGATTTGGGATAGCCCACGTTTAACAGGCATTACTTGTATGTCGGATTTCAAATTAGAAGAGCTAAAGCATAGACCGACCTCTTTATATGTTATTATTCCGCCTGAATATTTAGATGTATATAAACCTGTTATTCGTTTAATGGTTGGTTTAACACTTGGTTCTTTAATTAGAACCAAAGGTAAGCCTGAAAAAACAATTCTGTTTTTAATTGATGAGTTTGCCGCCCTTGGTTATATGCGTAATATTGAAGTAGGTATTGGCTATTTAGCTGGCTACGGCATTAGCCTGTGGATGTTTTTGCAGGATTTATCTCAGTTAAGAGATAACTACCCGAAATGGGAAAGTTTTATTGCCAACTGTTCGGCGCGTGTGGCTTTTGGTACAAACGATGTGGAAACAGCCAAAAAACTTTCCGATATGATGGGTACGACAACGGTACGTGTTTCCAGTTCTGGTAAAAGTAAAGATGCAGGTAAAATGTTTGGTGGCGCAGGTAATGTGAGCACCAATGTCTCTGAAGTTTCTCGTGCATTAATGACACCAGATGAGGTGATGCGTATGCCGAATGATACACAAATTGTGTTTATTCAAGGGGCGAAGCCTATTTTAGCGGAAAAAGTATTTTACTTTAAAGACCCTGCTTTTCAGGGTAAATATGGTAAGTGGGATTAAAAAAAGCCAAAGGGAATACCTTTGGCTTTTTAAATAATCGAGAAGAGAGCATACATCATAAATGCTTGCCTTTTTGTTGTGAGGGAAATTATAGGCGAGAATTGCCAAAGAAATCAGGGCTATAATCGGCGCAGTCTTTTGTTATTTTTTGGTCTTCTGTGCTTTTGAAATGAGCCTTTATGACAGCTTTTTCTGCAACAAAAGTGCCACGGCGTAGCAGTACATGTTCCTGAAGTGTGACATGCGCCTGTATAACGACGCCATCTTCAAGGGTAGTGAAATAGGCATTTTTAAAAAAATTACCGATTGAACAGTCGTTGCCGATTGTTGTTGCGGTAGCAATAACGGCGTTGTTGCCAATGTAGCTATTTTCACCAATTGAAGCATCTCCTAAAAAGATAGTGCGTCGTGAAATAATCGCAGATTTAGCAATACGTAAAATTTGTTCCGGGTCTTTATTTTTACGAATAAAGATAGAGCCCTTAGCCTGTGGAATTTTAATAGGGATAAAATCCTCTGGCGAAAAGCCTTGAGGTAAGTTTTTAAGTAAATAGTTGTAATGAGAAGCCATAAGACCTCCGTAAAAAGAAAGGATACGTAGTATTTATTTTAGCAGGATTATAAGAAGCTACAAATAAAAAGAGACTCTTTATATAAAAAAAGAGTCTCTTTGTTTTATGGGTGTACAGGGTATTAGATTAGAGTTTAGCTTCTTTATCTAATACTTTAAAGTAACCTTCTACACCACCTTTAACACGTGTGAGCTGAGCTACACCGTAAATATCATTCACCAGCTGTCGTTTTAAAACAGAAATAGTGCTTTCCATGGCATCACCATTAAGGAGGACACGGTTAATAACGGCATCTAGCGCGGCATCGGGGTCGTTGGCGTGGATGGTTGCCATTGAACCTGCGTGACCTGTGTTAATAGCAGAGCAGAATGTGAAGGCGTTTTCTTTACGAATCTCACCTAAAATAATACGATCAGGTCGTAAACGTAGGCAGGCGTTAATAAGTTCTGCAATATCTAATGTACCCATGCCAGAATCATCGTTTGCAAAAAGAAGAGGACACCAGTTACGTACGGGTATTTTAAGTTCGGGAACATCTTCCATTGTTACAATACGGTCATCTGGGTCTACAAATGGCATAAGCGCGTTTAGGAAAGATGTTTTACCTGAACCTGTACCACCAGAAACAAGAATTGTTTTAGATGAGCTTACGGCTTTTTTAACGGCTTCGCGATCTTCATCAGACATTTTAAAATCTTCTAAAGTAAAATTATCTTCTCTTTTAAGACGTATAGTCATCGCAAAACCACGCGGTGTATGAAAACCAGAAAGGATTTGCACACGGTGACCGCCTGGCCATTTACAAGATAAAATAGGGTGGCTTGGCATAAAAAGTTGGCCTGATTTGTTTGCTAAAACACGTGCCATTTCTTCTAAACGATCATCTGTTAATTCTGGTACAGGGTGCCATTGCCATTCACCTTGAACTGTTTCAACACCGACTTCACCAGTGGTATTAATGACGATTTCCTTATACTTTTCAGGGTCTACAAAGCGCATGAGAGGTCCGAGGACACGAGCTTCCATCGGATCAAATTCTAGTTCTGCATCCTTTGCGTCTAGGTCAATTGGTTGGTGTGGCGTATCTGACATATTACCCCCTTTGATAGCTGTTAATTTTATTCTTTTAAAGTATGGGAGTGTTTAAAGCTTTTGTAAAGCATCGCCTATGAAAGGAGAGAATCTATCTGTTGTTGTTATGTTTTTTTGCCACAGCTATGTATGGGTGTGTGTATATAGCTGTTGCCTTTGTATGCTTTTTATGAAAACATTTTGATAGTTTCTTAAACAAAAACCAAAATAAGAGAATAATAATTATGTGGAAATCAGTTCTAAAAGCAAGCGCTGCTGTGGCTGTGGGTGTAACTTTATCTGCCCAAGCTTTCCTGCGACTTCTGCTAAAGAAATGCAAGTTGTCGGTAAAGCAACAAGCTTTGCAACAACAATAGATAAATCCGCACCAGTTAAAGTTGGTATTGTTTATGATGCAGCAAATGCAGCATCTAAAGCAGACTTTGATGCTGTGATGGGGATTATTGGTTCTGGCCTTAAAGCGGGTAAAGTGACTCTTGTTGCTGAACCTATTGCTGCTGGCGAAATTTCAGCTAAAGCGGGTTCTGTTCAAGTACTATTTGTAACAGAAGGTATGTCATCTGCATATGCAGACGTAAGCGCTGCAGCTAAAGCAAATAAACTACTTTCTATTTCAACAGATATGGCTTGTGTTGAATCTGGTAACTGCCTTGTGGGTGTAGATGTTGGTGCTGGCGTAAAAGTACTTCTTAACCGTGCGGCTGTAGATGCTGTGGGTGTTGAGTTTGACTCTGCATTTAAATTTATGGTTAAAGAAGTGTAATTAAAGGGTAAGAACAATGAATAAGAAGATGAAATTTTTAGCAAGTGTTTCTGCTCTAGTATCGGCTTCTGCTGTGTCTCAGGCTGCTATTGTTGACTACGCTTCTCTACAAGATTTATTCCAAGAACCTGTAACGCTATCTGCTACAGGTAAGCCACAGCGTGCATCAGAAGCACCTGTTTCTATGGATATTATTGATGAAGAAACAATTCGTCGTGCAGATGCACAAGATATTCCTGAATTACTACGTCGTTATGCTGGTGTTGATGTACGCCGCAACTACAAAGGTAGTGTAGACGTTGGTATTCGTGGTACAAACCAAAACTACTCTAACCGTTTGCTTGTTCTTGTAAATGGTCGTCAAGTATACCAAGATCACTATGGTGTAACATACTGGGCAGGTTTGCCTGTAACAATGCCTGAGATTCGTCAAATTGAAATTGTACGTGGTGCAAACACATCTTTGTTTGGTTTTAACGCTGCGGCGGGTGTTGTAAACATTATTACAAAATCACCAATTTTAGATGATGTTGATGTTGTGCAGGTGCGTGTTGGTACACAAAACCACCGTGAAGTAACAGCTGTTATGACTGAAAACTTAACTGAAAACACGGCAGCTCGTTTATCTGTTAATATGACAGATACTGAAGGCTATAGTCGTGAATATTTAGCGACACCGACTGAAAAAGACCTTGATGGTTTTGGTCGTCGTACTGTTAACTTAAATGTTGAGCACCAAACAAAAAATGGTGGTACATTACGTTTTGAAGCAAACCAATCTCGTTTAGCTGCGGATATGTTGCTACCATTTAACACATACTCTGATGCGCAACGTCGTACACGTGGTGTTAAACTTGAGTACTCTAAAGATACAGATTATGGTCTTATGACTGTTTCTGGTTACTATAATGCTTATAAAGCAGCGACTGGTCGTAATGATTTGTATGTAGCTAAAGCAGAAAACTTATCTAAGCTTTCAGAAAACCAAACACTTCGTGTTGCGGCTGAATTCCGTAATAACCAAGTTAAAGGTGTGTTGTTGGATGATGATTCTACTGATGCACTTAAATACAATGTAGCTTCTGTTTCTGCAATGCACGACTGGGCGCTAACAGATAAGCTAAACTGGACAAACTCAGCACGTTTTGACCACCTTAAAATGTGGCGTAACGAAAACCCTGATAACGTACCTGTTGTAAACATTGATTATGATAAAGATGATTACACACGTAGTATTGATGGTTATAGCTTTAACACAGGCTTAATGTATAAAGCAGATGATGTGAACAGCTACCGTCTGTCTGTTGCCCGTGGTTTACGTATTCCTGCGCTTCTACAATTTGGTATTACTGATTTATTTGTTGGTGCGCTACCATTTACAGGTAACCCGAATTTAGAACCTGAAGTGTTTATGAACTACGAAGCGGCGTACACGCGTCAGTTGCCTTCTATTAATGGTAGTTTTACAGCAACTGTATTCCACCAAACAATTGAAGATGTTGTAACAGATGCTTCTAATGTTGTTGCAGGCCCGACATTCCATGTGTATTGGGAAAATGCAGGTAATACATCTTCTACTGGTTTAGAGTTAGACCTTAAAGCAAAACCAACAGAAAACTTTGAAATGGGTGCTAACTATAGCTTAATCCGTTTTGATGACGAAACAGCTTCTACAGCTAATGGTTCATCTGTTGCGTTTGAACCTAACTCTGCACGTCATCATGCAAACCTATGGGGTCGTTACACAATGGATCAGTGGGAATTTGATGGTGCGTTGCATTACGTAGCTTCTCGTGACTATACTGCTTCTGTTGTAAATGCAACTCCATTGCATCAAGAGGTGGATGATTACTTTATGCTAAACACGCG
>JAAZVW010000019.1 GCA_018623135.1 Pseudomonadota bacterium | reverse complement strand
GCTCATCACATCCTGGGGCTGGAGCAGGTCCCAAGGGTTTGGCTGTTCGCCAATTAAAGTGGTACGTGAGCTGGGTTTAGAACGTCGTGAGACAGTTCGGTCCCTATCTACCGTGGGTGTAGGAATATTGAGAAGAGTTGCTCCTAGTACGAGAGGACCGGAGTGAACGTACCCCTGGTGTACCTGTTGTCGTGCCAACGGCATCGCAGGGTAGCTAAGTACGGACAGGATAACCGCTGAAAGCATCTAAGCGGGAAGCCCCCTTCAAAACCAGTATTCCCTATCAGAGTCGTTCAAGACCAGGACGTTGATAGGATGCGTGTGGAAGCTCGGTAACGAGTGAAGCTAAGCATTACTAATAACTCGATCGGATTAAAACTATCATACACAGATTCGAGTGAATAGCATTACCTCGTTAATCTAAGACTGGTTTTAATTTTGACACCCCACTAAAATACCCTAACTCGAGAAATATTACTGATCATTAAATTTTGTAGATAATTTGCTGGTGACAATAGCAAAGGTTAAAAACGGGTTCCCATCTCGAACACCCCTGTGAAGCCCTTTAGCGCCGATGGTACTTTGTCTTAAGGCACGGGAGAGTAGGTCATTGCCAGCTTTTATCTACAAAATTTAGTGATCAGCCTAACGGCTTCTTATTACTACTTCAATTATCTATAGCCCCACTTAGGTGGGGCTTTTTTTATTGGTTATTTGAATATAACTGGTATACTCTATGTACTCTTATCTTTTCCTTATCTTGGAGGAATATATGTCTTTTTATGATGATAACGCTGAATCTTATTTTAATTTAACCTCAAACTTTCCTGCTGGTGATCTACAAAGAAAGATGCTTGATAAGCTCTCACCTGGAGATTGCTTATTGGATGTTGGTTGCGGTTCTGGACGAGACGCCGCTTACTTTATTGACAAAGGCTTAACGGTTACTGCTTTTGATGCAAGTGAAAACCTTGTGAGACTTGCAAATGAAAGGTTTCAAATAAATGCAAAAGTTTGTAGTTATTTATCTTTTCACAGTTCACAAAAGTACAAAGCGTTTTGGGCATTAGCTTCTTTGGTTCATTTAAGCGAAGCTGAGTTTGCTCTTACAGTAAAACACTTGTCTCAATATTTAGAGGCAGGAGGCCTTTTCTATTTAAGTTTAAAACCTGAATCAGAACATGGTGTAGATCAGAAAAAGGGTTTGTTCTTTCAGGGGTGGTCAGAAGTATCTTTTAATAAACTTTTTTTAAGTGAGTTTGTGGATATTTTTGAACTTGCTTATAAAATTGATCGAACAGATGATGTTGGAGGCAGAAATTTTAAGTGGCTAGATGTTTGGCTTGTAAAAAAATAACATGCTGATATTATTTGCATTTTTTTATTTGAAATGTAAAATATTTGTACTAAGGATCCCGTTCAAGGATGATATCTTTACTTGAGGATATCATTATGACTCAATCTAAACTCCCATCTTTTGATGAACTGAAAAAAATGGCGGAAGAAGACCCTGCTGCATTGAATGACTTGCAGGATAAATTAAATAGAGAGCTTATTGATTCGGCACCTGAAAAGTTACAGCCACAGTTAAAAGCCATCTATTCTGATTTTAAAATGCGTTGTGAGAGCAAACATGGTCAGCCCCATAGAATGAACGAAGCTGTTCGTTTGTTTATGCAGCGTGGCCTACACCCCTTTCAGGATGCGTTAAATGGCAAGTGGCCTGTAGAAAATAATAGCGAAACGTCAGATAAAATTCTGACTTTTACCAAGAAGTAATTATGTAGCAGCCCCATCTTGTATGGGGTTGCTTTTTTACGTGTTATGGTTTATTTTCCTTAATCTTTGTAATTAGGAGTTTTGTTATGTTTGTTGGTTTAGATTTTGGTACATCTAATTCTGCTTTAGGGTATGTTCATGAAAATGAAGTTGTTTTGACTCTTTTTGAAGGTAAGTCTACGCTTCCTTCTGCTATATTTTATGATTTTGAAGAAGATGAAACACTGTTCGGTCAGCAGGCAATGGCAGAGTATATTGAAGGTACACAAGGGCGTTTATTAAGGGCGTTAAAGTCCATTTTAGGTACTGAGCTTATGGGAGAAAAAACCCAAATAAAAAGGCAGTATTTAAGTTTTGAGGATATTCTTATTTCTTATATATCTCAGTTGAAATTAGCTGCAGAAAAACAGGCGGGTATGACTTTTTCTAAAGCTGTTTTTGGTCGACCAGTACATTTTATAGATGATGATGAACAGGCAGATAAAGAAGCAGAAGAACAACTTAAACAAGTTGGTTATAAGGCAGGTTTTAAGGAAATTCATTTTTTGAAAGAACCAGAAGCTGCAGCTTATGAATTTGCACATAAAGTACGCAAAAATACTAAAGCGATTATTATTGATATTGGTGGTGGTACGGCTGACTTTTCTGTTATTGAAACAACAGAAAAAGCACAAGTGAAGGTTTTAAGCAATATGGGTGTACATATTGGTGGTACTGATATTGATAAAATTTTAAGTCTAAGAAAAGTTATGCCTGAATTAGGTTATGGTCTTTCTATGAAAAATGACGGTCACCTTAAAATGCCTGTGCATGTGTATCATGATTTAGCGACTTGGTATAAAATTCCGTTTTTGTATGAAGATAAAGCAATTAATTTGCTCAAACAAAAAAGATTTTTAGTTGAAAAGCCTTATTGTATTGATAGGTTTATTTATACATTAGAGCATCAGTTAGGGCATAAAATAGCTGCGGATGTTGAGGCTTTAAAGGTTAAAATTTCTTCTCATGATAATCTTTCATATGTATTTAAAGATATTGAGCCTTCGTTTGAGATTGATTTAACAAAAGTAGAGTTTGAAACTATTATTAAAAGTGTCATTGAAAAGCTCAGGACTAAAGTTCTTGAAACGATAAAAGATGCAGGTTTAGAAGAACAAGATATTGAAGCGATTTTCTTTACAGGGGGAACAAGCCATATACCTTATATTAGGCGACAAATTTCTGGTTTGTTTACTCGGGCAGAGGTTGTTGAAGGGGATATGTTTGCTTCGGTTGCACGGGGGCTTGTTCTTAAAGGGCAAGAGCTATATAGTACAACAAAAGATTTATGACAAAAGGAAAAATAGACGATGCTAGCACCATTAAAAAATTGTTGGGCTGACGTACTTAAAAATGAGCTTCAGGCAGAGTATATGCATAAGCTTGAAGCTTTTTTAACGGCGCGCAAAACAGCTGGTGCTGTTATTTACCCTGAACAGAATTTATTCTTTAATGCACTAAATACAACAGCATTTAAGGATGTTAAAGTTGTTATTTTAGGGCAAGACCCTTACCATGGTCCTATGCAGGCGCATGGGCTTTCTTTTTCTGTGCAAAAAGGTGTTAAGGTACCACCATCTCTAAAAAATATTTATAAAGAATTATTAGATGATCCTGAAGTTGATTTTGAAATTCCGGATTCAGGAGATTTAACAGCTTGGGCACAACAAGGTGTGCTATTGCTTAATGCTGTGCTTTCTGTTGAAGCTGCAGAGGCAGGCTCTCACGCAAAAAAGGGCTGGGAAAAATTTACAGATGCGATTATTAAGAAGTTAAGTGACGAACAAGAGCATTTGGTCTTTCTTCTTTGGGGGAGTTATGCACAAAAAAAAGGTGCTGTTATAGACCAAAGTAAACATTTAGTTTTAAATGCGGTGCATCCGTCACCTCTTTCCGCACATCGTGGTTTTATTGGTTGCCGTCATTTTTCACAAGCGAATTGTTATCTAAAGGCGCACTCTAAAGAGCCAATTCAGTGGAAATTGGTCGATTAATCTGTTGTTTTAGGTCAGGCCATTATTACTTTAGCTCAATAGTAACCCACTGATTTAGTAGTTATAATTTTATATAGGTAATTACTAAATTTATGAGTAGGGTTGCCCTATGGCAGATAAAAAAAAAGAGCTAAGCCCATCAAATGAAGATAATAATTCTCAACAAGAGTTTGATGAATTTACAGTTTTGCAAGAAGTAGAAGAGCAAGATATTAATTTCTCTGTAGATCAGGGTGAGGAAGCAACACCTGTGGCAGATGAAACTTCTAGCCGTGTTGCAACTAAAGAAATAAGATTTACTGATCCGCAACAAGATGAGCAGGAAGAAAGTTCTCAACCTACTGAGCAGAGTGAAGACATTGAAGAGGCTGACATAGAGCTAAATACTGAAACGCCTATTTATACAGGGCAAAACCAGCAGGTAGAAACTGTGGTTTCTCAATCTGGCGGTTCCTCCGCACTTGTGCAAGAAAATCAGCAAACAACATTATCAGAAGAGAATGTTCGAGGAGAACAAACAGACACTAATGTTTCTGGTGCTCCCACTCAAACTTTTACAAACCTTTCGCAAACAGAAGAGCAAGAACAAGAAAACACCCTATTTGTGCAAGACCAGAATGTTGTAGATGATTCTGTTGATGACTCTAATCCTTCGGATAATGAAACACCAGATACAGGTACGACTCCTGATACGCCAGATCCAGAACCAGAACCGATATATGGGCAAGCTTTTATTAGGTTAAGTCATGAAACGCATCATCAGTCTGAAATTAATCATACCCATAATTTTGAGCTCCCTTTAACTGAAGTAGGCGTTAAAGTAATACTAACAGGTGCAGACTTAAATATCCCTAAAGTGGCTGATTCTGCCAAAATTTCTTATGAGTATAAAACAGAAAAGGCTTTAGAAATAACCTTGGATTCAGCATGGAATTCTGTAAAAAATATTGAAGTTATTTCTGATAGATTAACGGATGTGGAAATTAATAATTTTGTCCATGTCGATGTAAAATTAACAAGCGATGCGCCTTCTAATATTGTTATTAATGGTGCAAAAAGGGGCAGCGTTATAACGGGTGATGCTCATGATACTGTGACCATAAATTCTTACACAAATGGTAGTGGTTGGTCGAATGTTCATAATATTTCTACGGCAGCTGGTGATGATGTGATTCATCTAACAGGAGATAAAGGCCATACAGAATTTGTTGTAGATGCAGGTGTTGGTAACGATAATGTACTTATTGATGGTGCCTATTATGGGTCGCAAATTCATTTAGGTGCGGGTAATGATACTTTTGTTGGCGGCAGTGCAAATGATATTGTCCATGTTTCTTCAGGTTTTGATAATTTAACAGGTGGTGGCGGACAAGATACTTTTGTGATTCAAAAAACATCTTCTGAAGTGGTTATTTCTGATTTTGGTGGTATTGGTGGCGGAGGTTCCGGTGAAACTGATTTATTACCAGAACGGGATTTAATAAGGTTTGAAGGGGATGGCCTTACAGCTGAAAACATGCTCTTGAATTATGATGGTCAAGATACTTTTATTACATTTGAAGGTGTTGAAAATTTTCAGGTAAGGTTAGAAAATTTTGATTTTACGAACATGGATAATGTACAGGGCGCTATTAATATTCAGTTTGATGGACAGAGTTCTTCTGTGGTTGATCTTTTTGATGTGTTTAATAATCATACAACTAAGCAAGAACGTATATGGAATGATGATACAACGACATTCTTAAATAATGCAAATAATAAAGTTGTTGGTAAAGAGGACTCCGATGACGTGATTAACGCCATGGATGGTAATGATAGAATTGATGGTTTAAGTGGTAATGATACCTTACGCGGACAAGAAGGAAATGACTGGCTACAAGGCGGTTTAGGTGAAGATAGGCTAATTGGTGGCCAAGGAAATGATCATCTATTAGGTGGTGAAGGGAATGACCTTTTAGAAGGTGGCTCGGGTAACGATAAATTGGACGGTGGCACAAATCCGGAGATAGTAACAACAGAAACTTTTGTGCATACTTATAAAGCCAATACAGCAGAATATGATGATCTATATTCAGGCAACGGCAAAGTGATTAAAAGTAAAATTAATGGGTTAGATGGAGATAATGTAAGTTTTGCCCATGAGCATAATGTTCAGCTTAATTTTGTAAACGAGGGTGCTGGCTACAAAAATACCTTTGGCGTTTATGAAATTAATGAGCAAGGCGACATTGTAAATGTACGTATTATTGAAGAAAACGCCTCTAAAGTAAGAAGTGGCGGAGAGCTAGAAACAGGCGATCTGCTTGCTTCATTACAAATGAGTTCTGGACATCAGTTACAATTTTTTATTTTAGCAAAAGGCTATTCTAAAAATAACTTTTCAAATGAACAGGGGCATGAGTTTTTAGCACAATTAAACGGTCATTTAAGTTTTGTAGATGCAAATGGGAATCCTGCGACTTTAGAAAGCTCTGGTCCATTAACACTTGTTTATACGGCAGAAAACGGCGAGGTGACAGCTTTAAATGGAAACACATATCATTCAACTTCAGATCAATTTAACCCAGATGGTAAAACACATGTGACTTCTGGTCTCAATGAAAATGGGAATTTACAAATTGGATTTGAAGATCTTTACAATCAAGGCGATGCAGATTTTGAAGATTTAGTGATAGAAATGCAAGTTCAAGATTATGAGCAAACAACAGTAGAGGTTACAGAAGAACAAGATATAGGCATTTTTTCAGGTAATTTGAACGAATATGAAATTACGCAAACAGGCAGTGGTAAATTTATTGTTAAGGACCTTGTAGTGGGGCGAGATGGCACAGATACTGTTGAAAATATTGAACAATTACGTTTTATTGATGGTGACTTAGATCTTATACAATGGCAGCAAGATCAAGGACAATCACAAGGAAATAGCTTTGGAATGACAGCAACTGAAACTGATACATTTGAAGTGACCACAGTAGCTTGGACAGATGCCGTTGAAGGTACAAATGCACCAGATGTAATGCCAAATGATATAAATGATCAGGATTTAGATGTGCTTAATGACACAACAATAGGTGAGGTGAATGAAGTGTCAGATATGCCAGATGTTGTTCAAGATAATTTAAAAGATGGTTTTAATGTATAGTATTCAATAACGTAGGTAATAAAAATAACAATGCCTTATGGATTAGTAAAAAAAGCTTTTGAAGAACCTAAAATAGGATATAGGTTTAGTTATAACGAGGCTATTATTTTGTCTTTAGCCATTAATGTGCTTTCTCTTGCGTTGCCCTTATTTACGTTGCAAGCTTATGACCGCTTAATGAGAGGGCAAAATGAATATACGCTTTATTTATTAAGTTTAGGGTTGTTGTTCATTATTGTTTTAGAAGTTATTTTGCGTATTATTCGCGCTAAAATGATGGCGGCATCTTCCGCTTCTTTTGAGTATGTTTTATCCAGTAATACCGTGCGTCATACTCTACAGCAATCTAGTGCAAATAATAAAAATGTTGGTGCTTTTTTAAAGTTTTTACAAGCAGGTTTAAGGCTTAAAGATATCACTTCTGCCCAATTAATAATGGCCTTAATTGATGTGCCATTTATATTGGTTTATGTAGGGCTTATTTATTATTTAGCAGGGCCTTTGGCTCTGGTTCCTCTTATGGTTTTGTGCGTTATGATGCTACAAAGCATTAAATTGAATAGTCGTATTAAGTATGCGATTTTAGGCCAAGAATCTGTTGTAGAAGAGCGTTATGATTTTTTAATGAGCATGCTTAATCAAATTCATAGCATTAAAAGTTACGGCTTGGAAGATAGTTTTTTAAATAGGTTTTTATATGTTCAAAAATCTTGCACAAATAATCAATTAAGTGTTGCCCATGTTAATAATATTGCCTTTAACCAGGGCATGCTTTACGCCCATAGTATGATGATTCTTGTTGCTATTGCAGGCGGCTATTTGGTAATAGAAGGGCAAATTACCTTAGGTGTTCTTATTGCAGCGGTACTACTTTCTGGCCGCATTATACAGCCTATGCAAAAATTATTAAATATTTGGTCTAAACGTTATTTAGCAGAAGAGGTTAAGAAAGATTTAAATAAATTTTTTACATCTCCTGTAAGAGAGAGGTTAGACAAAAAAGTACCCTATTTACAAAAAACAGGACATTTAAAAGTAGAAAACGTATGTTTTGGATATGAAGGACACTCATTCTTGCTAGAAAATGTGTCTTTAGAGCTTAATGCTGGTGATGCCATTGCTATTTTAGGCGATTATGGCTCTGGTAAAAATACGCTTTTAAAACTTATTTCAGGTAATCTTAAGCCTGTATCTGGACAAGTACGTGTCAATGGTGTTGACCCCTATAAATTAGATTCGGATGAGCTTTTAACGCATATTGGTTACCTACCTTTTGAGTCGGTCATTTTTAAAGGCAGCATATGGGATAATTTATTTAGATTTGGCTATTTTGATGAAAAATCAGTTCTTGAAGTTGCTGAATTATTAGGGGTAGATGAAGAAGTAAGTCAATTACCTGCTGGTTATGAAACTCCATTGCAAGGTAATGGTATGGATTCTATATCTCCTGGTTTAAGACAACGTATAGCTTTGGTACGCATTTTAGCGGCAAAGCCTAAAGTGATTGTATATTACTTTTCTGAAGAAGCATTAGATAAATCAGCTTATACAGCTTTGTATGAGTTGTTACTTAAAGTTAAATCGAAGGTGACTCTTATTATTACAAGTAATGACCCGAATATAACCGCTTTAGCAGATACATTTTATGAGATCAAAAACAATACTCTTGTGCGTTTAGATAAAAACCCGTCACAGATAAAAAATAAAAGGGTGGGTCAATGAGTAAAGTTGTAAATAAACAGCCCTCGGCATTACAGGTTTTAGATGCGCTTTTAAACCAAAGTCATCAGGTTAAAACAGTTCAAGAAATAGCCAATGCTTTGCCTTATCAGCCCGATTTAAACCAGATTACTTTTGTTGAACTACAAAATACGTTATTGGACCTCGGTTTTGAGCTTGTTGATTTTGATGATAGAGATGCAGATGAAAATGCCATTATTGTACAATTACCAGTAGATGCGAAACCTTTTAAATGGAAAGATTTACTGGAAATAACAGAACAAAAAAAAGGCTTAAAGCTTTTTAGAATTGAAAAGAGTAAAGCACGAGATGACCTTTTAAAAAAATACAGAGAGATAGAAACCAAAACATGGTTTTTAACACTTTTAACACGTTACAAAAAAACGTTTACAACTATTTTTATTTTAAGCTTTTTTATACAAGTTTGTGCGCTTGCTTTGCCTTTCTTTTTAATGAGTCTTTATAACAGACTTAGTGATGTCTTTTTAACCGATACATTGGTAGCGATAGGTGGCGGTGCTTTTTTAGTTATCGCACTTGAATTTGTTTTGCGAAAAATGCGCGCAGCAGAGCTTTGCTGGATTTCTGCAAGACTTGAACATATTGTCAATACATCTATTGTTAAACAGCTTGTGCACTTGCCGTCTCAGGCACTAGAGCAGGCTTCTATACCAGCACAAATTTCTCGCCTTAAATCTTTTGAAGCTGTAAGAGACTTTTTTGTAAGTCCGTTATTTTTCTCTATTTTAGATACAGCCTTTATTGTTATTGGTGTTTTTGCTTTTTATTTAATTGCGCCTGCTATTGTATGGATTCCGATAGTTGCCATTTTTATTTATCTGTCTCTCGCATTTTTATTTTATGGCTACGTGAAAAGCAAAGTTGCTGTTGCAGCACAAACAAGTGCAGATTTACAAAATCACAGTATTGAGCTTTTTGAAAAACATGAGTATTTACGCATGAACGGTTTAACTGAAATATGGGGTGAAGTATACGATGCTTATGCTAAAAAAAATGCAGTGGCTTCTTACCAAAGTTATGTGAGTGCAACCCTGCTTGAAAATAGTATCTATGCCACAACAATGGTTGCAAATATAGCCATTATCTTTTTCGGTGTGCAGGCTTTTTGGGCTGGAAATATGAGCGGTGGCGCTATGTTTGCCTGTATCCTTATCGGTTCTAGAATGTTTAATTTAATGCATGTTATTTGTGCGAGCATACCAAGATTAAGACAGTTAAAACAGGCCATTAAGCAATTAAATGCATTTATGGATTTAGATAAAGAAAAAGAAAAAATAACAGCAATGCGCAGAATTCCACAGCTTAAAGGGTATGTGCAGTTCCGTAATGTTGGCATTAGATATACAAAAGAAAGTGACCCTGTGGTTGTAGGTTTTAATTGTGATGTAAAGGCAGGGCAAATTGTTGCAATAGCAGGTGGTAATGGGTGCGGTAAATCTACCATTTTAAAACTTCTGTTGGGTATTTATAAACCTCAGGCAGGTGATATTTTAGTAGATGGGAAAGATATAAGACAGTTAGAGCCTCAGTTCTTTCGTCAGCAAATTGCTTATGTCCCCCAACATCCACAAATGTTTAAGGGCAGCATACGTGATAATTTATTGATGATAAAACCCGATGCGACAGAAGAAGAGCTGTGGTATGCCCTAGACTCTGCAGGTGCTTTAGAAGATGTCGAGGCGTTACCACATAGTATCGACACTCATTTATCTCGTAGCTTGTACCAGATTGCAGATATGCTCCATTACAAAGTTAACCTTGCACGCGCTTATTTAAAAGACGCGCCTATTGTGCTTATTGATGAACTTCCCTATGCCTTTTTAAATAGTGATTCTGGGCATATCTTTGTTGAGAATTTACGAAAATGGAGAGGACAAAAAACGATTTTTATCGTCTCTCACTGGACCGAGCATATAAAACTTGCAGATATAGCCATTGGGCTCACAAAAGACCATCATGCCATCGTTTCATCTCCTGCGACTGTGTTGGAGAAACTATCAGCTGAATCCATTATGAATGAGGAGTATTTCTAATGTCACAAAATACAGATAAACGTTTATCTCCACATCAGTTGGTTGAACTTGCAGGTGTTAATCGGTTGCATTTAACCCATCTTATTTCAGAACCAAGAGGGCCTTATATTTTAAGACGACTAGGCTTATTGTTATCTCTTATTGTTTTTGCGATTATTTATTGGATGACAGCTGTTAAAGTGCCAGAACTTACGCAAGCACAGGGTGAAATTATCCCCAAAGGATTTTCTCAGGTGATACAGCACTATGATGGGGGTACACTTAAAAACTTATTTGTTAAAGAAGGACAAATTGTGCAAAAAGGCGAAGCTTTATTAGAACTTAATGGCTTAGGCTTAAAAGAAGAGAAAGAAGGCGCAGAAGTTGCTTTAAACAGGCTAGAAAAAAGTAAAGATATTCTGCAAGAAATTGTTGATATGCGTAAGTCTCTTGTGCAAAAAGGCTTAAGTTCTAAAATGGAATATTTAAAGTCTAAAAAAGATCTTTCGGATGTAACAGCAGATATTGAGCAACAAAAACATTTTATTGAAAAACTAAATCAGCAACTTAAACGCTTAGTTTTATATGCGCCGACAACAGGCGTGGTTAAAGGCTTAGAAATTAATACTATTGGTCAAGTGATTAAAAGTGGTGAAACGCTGATGGAAATTATACCCACAGAAGAGGAGCTGTTGGCAGAAGTCTATATTTCTCCTACTGATATTGGTCATGTTGCAATTGGTCAAAAAGTACATATTAAAGTAAGTTCTTATGATTTTGGGCGTTATGGCACCGTAGGTGGTGAGGTGAAATTATTAAGCGCAAGTACGGTTAAAAATGACCAAGGCGTTCGTTTTTATAAAGGGCAAGTACTTCTTGATCAGCTTCATGTAGGTGAAGATACAGCATTAAAGATTCTACCAGGTATGACAGTGGAAGCTGGTATTGTTACAGGTGAAAAATCTGTACTTGAATATTTACTTAAACCTATTCATCACGCTTTAAATACGGGCTTAACGGAGAGATAAGATGCTTAAACAAGAGCAAGAAAAAAAATTAAAAGTACTGATTGTTGATGATGACCAATCCACCTTAAAACTTTTAAGTTCTCAGCTTAAAAGTGAAGGGTATGAGCCTATAGTGGTATCTTCTGCAATAGAAGGGCTTGAAAAATTGGGCGAGCAGTCTGTTGCTTATGACTGTGTACTTCTTGATCAAAATATGCCAGAGATGACAGGGGTAGAAATGTCACAAATCATGCAGAAACATAAAAGGTACGAAACACTGCCTTTTATTATGCTGACAGGGCAAAATAGCAAAGATTATTATAAAGATGCTCTTGGTGCAGGGGTGTTAAATTATTTACAAAAACCTGTTGATAAAGCAACGCTTATCACAACAATAGATGCTGCAATTAAGCAATCTTTTAAGCAAAAAAAAGTTCTAGAGGTTCTTAAACAAAATAAGGCTGCCTTTGCTTTATTACATAAAGCAGAATTTAAAATACAAACTCATCAGCAAGCACAAATGATTGCAGGCTTTATAACAGAGGCTATGCCGAATAAAGATCAAGTTTTGGTTGGTTTAACAGAGCTGTTCTATAATGCCATAGAACATGGTTTACTTGGGTTAGATATTGTTGAAAAAAATGATCTTCAGAGTAAAGACACACTACACACTTACGCTGAAAAACAATTTAAAAAAGCTATGTATAAAGATCGATTCGTTTCTGTTATCTATGAACATTCTAGCAAAGGCTATAAAATTGTGATAGAAGATTCAGGAGAAGGATTTGACTGGAAACCCTATTTATCTTTAGACCCAGCCCACCAGCAAACAAGAAGTAGGCGGGGTATAGCAACAGCTAATCATTATAGTTTTGATCGCCTGCTTTATAACGCAAAAGGGAATAAGGTTACAGCTTATATCTTCAATTCTACAGATATTGAATGGTAAGTAATTTTTATGACGATAAAAGAATACGACGTAATTGTAATAGGTGCAGGTGGTGCAGGTTTAATTTGTGCCGAAGAAGCAGGTAAAAGGGGGCGTAAAACACTTTTACTTGATCATGCTGATAAAGTCGGTAAAAAAATTCTTATTAGTGGCGGTGGTCGCTGTAATTTTACAAATAAAGATGCAACAGCAGAACGTTATTTATGTGCAAATAAGCACTTTGTTAAAAGCGCGCTAAGTCAATTTACGGCGCAAGATTTTATAAGTAGAGTTGAGCAAGCAGGTATTGCTTATCATGAAAAAAAGTTAGGTCAGCTTTTTTGTGATGGTTCTGCCAAGCAAATTGTAGATATGCTTTTAGAGGGGATTCAAAAAGCAGCTGTTAAGCTTAAGCTTAATACAGAAATCCTGAATGTTGAAAAAGAAGAAGATACATTTATTGTAGAGACCTCTCAAGGTACGTTTAGTTCCCAAAGCCTTGTTGTGGCAACGGGTGGTTTATCTATTCCTAAATTAGGGGCAACGCACTTTGGACACAAACTCGCGCAAAAATTCGGTTTATCATTAACGCAAATGGCGCCTGCGCTTGTACCATTTACACTTAACCCTAAAGATTTAGAAATATATTCTGCTTTAAGTGGTACAAGTATAGATGCTTTGGTGCGTTGTGGTAAAACAAGCTTTCGAGAAAATATTTTATTAACACACCGTGGTATTAGTGGGCCTGCAATTTTGCAAATTTCCTCTTATTGGAAACCAGGTGAAGACATACAAATCTCGTTATTACCAGACATCAACTGGTTAGATTATCTAAAACAACAAAGGCAAGAAAACCCTAAGCAAGAGCTCAAAACAATTTTGGGATTACATTTTAGTAAAAACTTTGTGCAGCAGCTTATAGATGCTGAGTTGATTTTAAATAAAAAAGCAGCTGATTTGAGTAATAAAGATATCCAAAACTTAGCGCAAGTATTTACTGATTTTACATTAAAACCACATGGTACAGAAGGTTACCGCAAGGCAGAGGTAACGCTTGGTGGTGTAGATACATCCCAGCTAAATGCGCGCACGCTTGAATGTAAAGATGTAAGCGGATTGCATTTTATTGGTGAAGTTGTGGATGTAACAGGCTGGTTAGGCGGATATAATTTCCAGTGGGCATGGTCATCGGGCTATGCAGCAGGTCAGGTTGTTTAAATAAAAAAAGAGGTCTGACGACCTCTTTTTTTATGATTTATTCCAGGGCATTTTTTGTAACATCATGGCAAGCCCGCACCAACCAGTTAAGCCTGAAAAGGCAAGGGCCAAAGCAAATACAGCTGCAATATAACTTGCGCTACCCCCAATTAAAATAAGTGTGGCGATAAGGCTACCCATAATCATAAGTACTTGGCGTTGAACGGGTATTTTTACACCTGCTGTAGGCTGTGATTGTACAATAGGTAAGTGCGCTTCTTTCCAGCCATCAATACCGCCTTCAATATTTAAAATATCGTTTTTGAACTTTTCAATACCTTGTACGCGCGCACAAGCCATCTCGCCACGTTTGCCTTTTAAGCATTGGAAGATAATCGCCTTGTCTTCTGGTATTTGTAGTTGCACTAAGCTTTCTTCAAATTGGCTTAAAGGTACAGAAAGGGCGTAAGCAATATGTTCTTGTTTAAACTCCTCAGCTTCTCGTACGTCAATAAGCACAGCTTGTCCTTTTTGTAGCAAATCGTATGCTTGTGTGGCAGATGTATTATAGCGCATGTTCTGGTTCCTCTTTTATGCAATATTCTTGGTAAAGTTCATTTAAAATTTTAAAAGCAAGTGGGTGGTCAATACGGTAAAAAAGCAAACGATGCTCTCGGCGCACTGCAACAATACCCTCATCTTTGAGCTTTTTAAGATGTTGAGACATAGAAGTTTGCGCCATGCCCGTTGCTTCTATAAGTGCGCTAACTGACTTTTCACCATCTACGAGCTGGCAAAGAATTTGCAAACGATGAGGGCTTGCAAGCCCACTTAAAAAGTCTGCAGCTACTTCTGCTTTGTGTCCCATATTTTGCATTAAAAAATTACCTTTAGTCTTTACATTTCATTTTTTTATCATATCATATAAATATAAATTGAAAAGGAGAAAATCAATGGCTAAAGATTATAAATCTATGATTAAAGATATTTCTGCATACACAGCAGAACTTAAAAAAGAAGTACCCGATGCGATGCAAGGCTTTTATGCCTTAGCACAAAATGCATCAAAAGCAGGTGCCTTAGATGAAAAAACAAAGGAACTTATTGCAATGGCCATTGGTGTAACACAGCGTTGCGATGGTTGCATTGGTTTCCATGCTAAAGCCTGTAAAAACCTTGGCGTCACACGTGAAGAACTCGCAGAAGTTATGGCAATGTGCGTTTATATGGGTGGTGGGCCTGCGCTTATGTATGCTGCAGATGCACTGCGTGCCTACGATCAATTCTCTGAATAACTTATAAAGCCTCGTTAAAACGGGGCTTTTTTTATGGTTAATATCTCTAAAATAAATTGTAAAAAATAAGAAATTGCGGTACTTTAAAGCTTCTTAACACTCTAATATTTAAAATAACATTATACAGGAGCTAATATTATGCCTGCAAAGTCTATGGACGAACTCGTATCTTTATGTAAACGCCGTGGTTTTATCTTTCAAAGTGGAGAGCTATACGGTGGTTTAAAAGGGATGTATGACTTCGGGCCATTAGGGGTTGAGCTTAAAAACAACCTTAAACAAGCATGGTGGCGCTCTATGGTATATGAACGCGATGATATCGAAGGTCTAGACTCTTCTATTATTGGTTCACAAAAAATGTTTACATATTCTGGTCATACAAAAACATTCTCTGATCCGTTAGTGGATTGTAAGGACTGTAAAACACGTATGCGTGCTGATCACATGAAAGACCAATCTGTATGTGAAAACTGCGGCAGTACTAATGTAACGCCGCCGCGTGATTTTAACCTTATGTTTAAAACACATATTGGTCCTGTAGAATCAGATGAAAACCTAGGTTATCTGCGTCCAGAAACAGCACAACATATTTTTGCAAACTTTAAAAATGTGTTAGATAGCACATCACCTAAAATTCCATTTGGTATTGCACAAACTGGTAAAGCTTTCCGTAACGAAATTGTAGCGCGTAACTTTATCTTCCGTGTACGTGAATTTGAGCAAATGGAACTTGAATGGTTCTGTAAACCCGGCACAGAAGATGAGTGGCACCAATTTTGGTTAGACTCTCGCCTAAACTGGTGGGAACAGCAAGGCGTACCTAAAGATAAAATTCATGTACTGGATGTACCAGCGGATGATCTTGCACATTATTCTAAACGTACCTATGACCTGGAATATGAATTCCCACATGGTACAGATGAGTTAGAAGGTATTGCAAGCCGTACAGACTATGATTTAGGTAACCATTCTAAGGGGCAAAAAGAGCTTAATATTCAGGCTAAAGTTTACGAAAACAACGAATCTAACACGAAAATGTCTGTACGTGATGATGAAACGGGTGAAAATTATATCCCATTTGTTATTGAGCCTTCAGCAGGTGTAGAACGTGGTGTTATTGCCGTGCTTAACGAAGCTTATACAGTAGAAACACTAGAAAACGGTTCTGAGCGTACAGTGCTTAAATTTAAGCCACACCTTGCACCTATTAAAGTTGCCGTTGTACCGCTTAAAAAGAACAACGAAAAAATTGTTGAAACATGTAAGCAAATTAAAACCGACTTAATGAAGCTTGGCCTAGGTCGTATTTTGTTTGAAAACACAGGTAACATTGGTAAAGCCTACCGTCGCCACGATGAAGTTGGTACACCACTTTGTGTGACTGTGGATTTTGATACAATTGAGCAAGAGCCTGCAATGGTTACAATTCGTAACCGTGATACGATGGAACAAGAACGTATCGCAGTTTCTGAGCTTACCGACTATGTGCGTAAGTTCTTTTTATAAAAGAATACTCGCATAGAAAAAGCCCCGCATCTGCGGGGCTTTTTTTACGATTGGTGGTTAAGGATTATTAGCCGTCATCCTCTTCAATTTTTATATGTTTTATATGCCAGTAAAAGTCATCCTCTTCAATTTTTATATGCCAGTAAAACAGCAACAATGAAAGGATGAAAATAATGCCAATAAACAGAAAATGTACCCAATTTAAAAGATGTATATAATCTATGTCCATTTTCAATTCAGGCACATCTTTTAGCTGGTTATAAATGTCTACTTCCATTTGGCTTATTAGGTTTTGTTCAGTTTCTATTAATAGTGCCTGATGTTCAGCAATTAAGGCATTACTGCTGTACATTTCAGGTTTCATGTTAACATTTAACGAGGTGAACGCCGTAGGAACAGCATTCATTTTTTCCTGAATACTTGTAAGTAAAGATTCAACTTCAGCCTGGCTGTTGTAAAAAGCGGTGTAAGCACCATCCTCTTTAAACTTTCTGACTTTTCCCATCAATTCATTGGCGGTGATAGCTATGTCTAAAAGATCAGTTGAGGCCTCAGAAAGAACTTTCTGATTTTCAGTAAGTTTGTAGTAGGTCGTGTACATAAAATGGGCATAAGCACCATAACCTTGTTTACCTGTTTGTTGTCCCTGATAGCGTTCTTTATAGGCAGTTTGTTTATATTGGCGTGCAAGGGTTTGCATTTGCCAATCAACTTTATATAGTACTTCTAAATATTTTGTAGCCGCTGAAAGTTTAGTAGGCTGCTGGTTGCTTTGTGCTTCTATTGTTTGGTAAAACATTATGGTAAATACGCCGCAAATAGCAATGCTAGCGCTTATTGTGATATGCCTATATTGAAACGGCAACCGCATGATGTGCCTAGTTACAATATAAAGCGGCACGGTGAGAAACAGGCCACCCCCGTAACTGAGAACTGCAAAAAAGCCGAGAATAAATAAATATTCTCCAGTAAATTCAAAAGTTGAAAGGGTAAATGGCTTTGTAAACCACATTGTTATCAGTGCGACAGAAATTGCTAAAGCAATAAGTAGTTTTTGTGGAAAAGTCATGCTTCACCTCCAAGGTGAAAAAAGAGAGTGTGAAGGTAGTATACAATTGATAGCTTAAAAGGCAATAAAAAAGAACGCCTTAGGCGTCCTTTTTCTCAGCTTTTTTTGCTGGTTCTTTTTTAGCAGGTGCAGGTGGGTCTTGCCAATCACAATTAGGGCATTTCTTCACTTCACCATAGCGTTTTGTTTCTTTTACTGTAATAAACGGGTTTTTACAGCTTGGGCAGACCTCTTCAATAGGTTTATCCCATAAAGCGTAATCACATTTAGGGTAACCTGCACAACCATAGAAAATTTTACCACGACGAGATTTCTTCTCAACAATATCATTTTCTTTACATTTAGGGCACTGAATACCTGTCGATTTTTGCTCTGGTTTTTCCATATTTTCGGCAGCGGTGTTGCCTTCTAAGTTTTCAATATGACGGCATTCTGGGTAGTTAGAACAGCCTTTAAATTTACCATATTTACCTAAACGAATAAGCAATTCACCTTTGCCACAGCTTGGGCAAGCTTCGCCTGTTTTTTCAGATGTCACATCTGATTTGCGGACAGATTGCATTTTATCATCAACCAAAGCTTTAAACGGAGACCAGAAGGCTTCCATCATCGGAATCCATTCCTGTTCACCACGGGAGATAGCATCCAAGTCATCTTCCATATTGGCGGTAAAGTCATAATCCACATAGGTAGAGAAGTGCTCAGTTAAGAACTTATTTACGACCATACCAATGTCTTCAGGTTTAAAGCGTCGTTGCTCTAGCTTCACGTAACCACGGTCACGGATTGTGCTTACAATAGCAGCAAAAGTAGAAGGACGACCAATGCCTTTTTCTTCTAATGATTTTACAAGAGTCGCTTCAGAATAGCGTGGTGGTGGCTCAGTAAAGTGTTGCTCAGGCTTAAGTTCTTTACAATCAAGCACATCTTCTGTGTTCATAGAAGGAAGGAGTTTATCATCCATACCATCATCTTGGTTATCATCCATGCCTTCACGGTATACTTTTAAGAAACCAGCAAAAGTTACAATAGAACCTGTTGCACGGAAAATAGCATCACCTGCAACAATGTTAATGCCTGTTTGGTCAAGGCGCGCTTGTTCCATTTGAGATGCGATTGTACGCTTCCAAATAAGGTCATAAAGTTTGTACTGATCATCATCTAAATAACTGCGCATGCTCTCTGGCGTGCGAGATAAAGATGTAGGACGAATCGCCTCATGGGCTTCTTGCGCGTTTTTAGATTTTGTTTTAAATACACGAGGTGACTTAGGTACATAATCGGCACCATACATGGTTTCAATTTGTTCACGACAGCCCTGAATCGCTTCTGAAGAAAGTGTGAAAGAGTCCGTACGCATATAAGTAATCAAACCGACTGTTTCACCACCTAGGCTTACACCTTCATAAAGTTGCTGCGCGACTTGCATTGTTTTACGCGCGCCAAAGCGCAGTTTACGAGAGGCTTCTTGCTGTAGTGTAGATGTTGTAAAAGGTGCAGAAGGGTTACGTTTACTTTCCTTACGCTCAATATCTTTTACAATAAAATCATTACCCTGAATGGCGTTAACAACTGCCATTGTAGATGTTTCAGAATTAAGACTAAACTTATCTAATTTCTCACCATTAAAGTGGGTTAGTTTAGCAACAAAAGGTTTAGAACCATCATTTGTTAAAGAAGCCTGAACAGACCAGTACTCTTGCTTAACAAAGTTTTCAATTTCAATTTCACGTTCGCAAATAAGGCGCAGAGCAACAGATTGCACACGACCTGCAGAAAGACCACCACGCACCTTACGCCATAATACAGGTGAAAGGTTAAAGCCTACTAAGTAGTCTAATGCACGGCGTGCTTGCTGAGCATTTACCATTGGCATAGCAATTTCACGCGGTTTTTTAACCGCTTCTGTTACTGCTTTTTTTGTGATTTCATGAAATTCAATACGATGAACTTTGAAGTCGTGTTTAACACGTTGCTTAAGTTCTTCTAATACATGCCAAGAAATAGCTTCACCCTCACGGTCGGGGTCGGTCGCTAGATAAAGAGTATCGGCGTTTTTCATAAGCCTAACAATATCTTTAATATGCTTTTCAGAATCTTTAGGCACTTGGTAATGCATTGTAAAGTTGTTGTCAGGCTCTACAGAACCGTCTTTTGACGGCAGGTCTCTAATATGACCAAAAGAGGCGATAACACTATAATCTTTACCTAAATATTTATTAATGGTTTTCGCTTTAGAAGGAGACTCTACCACTACAACAGCTGTCATGCGTTTTACCTTATTTTTAGAATTCATTCATAAATTTAGACTATATAGTGGTTAACCTATAAAAAAATTAAGTGCAAATAAAAAATGTACTTTTTAATCGATTCGACTAAAAATAGCGCATAAAAAAAGCCCTCCAAAAGAAGGGCTACGTGCATAAGGTTAAAGGAGATTAAAGGCCGCAAATAAGCGCCCGCAGTTTGAATTTTAAAATACGATACCCAGCAACAATCTTAGCTGTGTAAACCAAGCCATGTTTAGGCACATCTTTTTGCGCATAAGCACCAGGAACAAGCAATGCACCCTCGCCAATGCTAACATTATCGCCCACTTGTGTATAAGCACCTAATGTGGCATTTGCACCAATCACACAGTTATTACCTAAATAAATAGGCTCCCAAATACCAGTGGAGTGGAAGATAATACAGTTTTCACCAATTTCCGATTTAGGGTTTAAGCTAGGCGGGTAAGCGTATTTTACCTTAACAGGTAAAATATAAAAGTAATTGACAGTATTGCCAATTTTGTCTTCATGCTTACCAACCAATATGCGTTCACGCTCAATTGAGTAGCCTAAACGTTTGGTGATTTGTTGGTAATTTTCTTCGGTAAGTTTTATTTGAGGGGGAATATCCCCGAGCCAGCAAGTCATAAGCGACCTCATAAAAGGGCTGTGAAGGTTTGCTTACAATACTGTATGCAACAATATGTTGGCAAGCATATTTATGCTTTAAGTACTATTTTACTACCTGATTGACGTTCAACCTTATCCATAAGCTCTTGTTCTACAATCCAAGCATTTACTTCTGCCTCTGGTAAGCCAGAAAGTGTAATAAGGTCGTCAATTTCTGTACCAGTGCTAGAGATAAGGTTTAATAATTTTTGGTCTATATGGCTTGCTTCAGTGTCTATCAACAGAGTTGGCTCTAAGGCTTCTGTCTTTGCAGGTATTTCTGCTGCTAAAAATAAATCTTGTTGATTGTGATTTGCTTTTTCTTGCACTGTTAATGGCTCTAAAAGCGGAATTTCCTCTAAAATATCTTCTGCATTTTGTACCAACTTTGCGCCTTGCTGAATAAGTTTATTAGGGCCAAAGGATCTACTATCAGCAGGGTGCCCTGGTATTGCCATAAGCTCACGTCCTTGCTCTAAAGCGGTTTGTGCTGTAATCATCGTGCCCGATTTTGCCATGGCTTCTACCACAACAATCACTTGAGAAAGACCAGAAATAATACGATTGCGCCTCGGGAAATGCCTTGCTAAAGGTTCTACCCCCACAGGTGCTTCCGATACAAAACAACAGCCTTCAGAAAGCATCTTTTTATAAAGCGGTTCATTTTCTGGCGGATATATAACATCTACACCACCAGCAAGCACGGCAACTGTTTTGCCTTGGTCATAGGTTGCACCCTTATGTGCAGCTGTATCTATGCCACGTGCAAAGCCAGATGTAATCACAAAGCTTGTGTCTTTTTTTACAATATCAGTGCTGAGTTTGTGGCAGAGCTTAATTCCTTGTGCGGATGCGTTTCTGCTCCCAACAAAAGCAATTTGTGGCTGGTGTAAAATGCTGGCATCACCTAATACACAAAGTACAGGGGGGGCATCTGCAATAAGTTTTAATTGTTCTGGGTAATTGTCTTCATCAATAAATAAAAACTGTCCTTTAAGTTTCTTTAAGGCTTTTATTTCCTTATTAAGGTCAGTATCAGAAGGGATATATAAATGTGGCTTTTTGGTTTTAATAGCTTTAAGGGCATTTGTGGCATTGCCATAAGTTTCTATGGCTTCTTTATAGCGGATAGGGCCAATGCCTTCGGTTCTGCACAGTCGTAACTTATCTTTTTGCGCTACTGTTAAATCCATCCACGTAAGCTCCAAGGGTTATCCTCTTTTTCTGCTAATTTTAAAAGAGGTATCCTATAGCTATATAGATAGAACATGCTGATTGCAAGAGAAAATAAGCTCAACCAATAATTGCTATTAAGGATAAGTGTAAAAATAGGCAAAGCGATTAAATAACAAGCTAAAGATAAACTAGAGCCTTTTGAGCTTGCATAACAAAGTATAAATAATGTTAAGCAAACAGCCGTTGTATTCACATCTATTGCAAGGCTATAGCCTAAAATAAGGCTTAAGGGTGCAAGATTAAGTTGTTTTTTAAGGTAACCATGGTAGCTCATAACAACAAAAAAAGTACCGGTAAGTGCCGCCGTTGTGTTGGGCATAATTTGGTAAATAAAACTAAAAGCAATTAGCGGAAAGCAAAGTTCGTATAAAAGTAAAGAAGCAGCTTCCAGCTTTGCATTTATATGAAAGAACCCTAAAGGGCGCATTTTTTCTGCAATCAGATTTTTATGTTTTAGTCCTTTGTTTGTCGCAATAAGCAGTTTTTGTATAGGATACTGTGCCAGTAAAACAAAAAAGATAATTGTAGAAATATATGCAAACCAAATCATATTGTTATCAGCCTTTATATAACGTTATCTAAAAAATTGTAGTTTATCGATAACGCCTTGCAGAATAACGGCAGCGGCGACAGAATCGATATATTTTTTATGCTTAGCTTTTTTAAAGCCCGAGTCTCTCAGCACGTTTTCTGCAGCAAAAGAAGAAAGTCGCTCATCCCAGAGTAAAGTTGGTATGCCAAACTCTTGCTCAAATAAATTAGCAAAAGAAATGGCTCGTTCGGCAGATTCTCCGCGGTCTCCGTTCATATGTAGGGGGAGCCCAACAACAGCGGCAGCTATCTGTTCATCCTTCATTATATCTTCTACGCGCTTCTTGTCTTCTTTCCATTTTGTGCGTTTAATTGTCTCAAAAGGAGTAGCGACCATGCGCAGTCCATCAGAAAAAGCGACACCATAAGTTTTGGTGCCCACATCAAAGGCAATTAATTTTCCTGATTTTGGTAGTTCTTCAACCTTGTAAAATGGCATTGTTTCTGGTATTTTCTAACTCTGTATAATTCTTTATATAAACACACTCTCGTCAACAAATAACACAAATGGAGTCGTTATGTCGATTATTGATACAAAAACCGTTGAAAAATTAGCGAAGTTGAGTCGCTTAAAAGTAACGGAAGAAGAAAAGACAATCCTAGTACACGAATTAACAAAAGTAATGGATATGGCCGCTAAGGTCCAGAGCGTGAACACTGATGCTGTCCAGCCAATGACGAGCGTAATTGAAAATGCCCAGACACCTGAGCGTGATGATGCTGTGTCGGAAGAAAACCGTCGTGAAGAATATCTAGCGATCGCCCCTAAAGCCGAAATGGGCTTTTATGTGGTGCCACGTTCTGTAGAATAGGATTTTATGAAATGACATCGTTAATTGAACTTAGTTTAAAAGAAGTTGCTGATAAACTTAAAAACCGAGAAGTAACAGCAACTGAAGTAACAAAAGCTTGTTTAGAGCGCATTAAAGATCGTAATGAACAGATTAATGCTTATGTGCACTTAACAGAAGATAAAGCACTAGATATGGCAAGCCAATGCGATAAACGCATTAAAGAAGGTAATGCTCGCCTTATCGGTGGTGTACCTTTAGGTATTAAAGATATTTTCTGTACAAAAGGGGACTTAACAACAGTTTGTTCTCATATTCTAGATGGCTTCCGCCCGCCGTATGAATCTACAGTAACAGAAAATTTATGGAAATCTGGCGCTGTAATGCTAGGTAAAACAAACATGGATGAATTTGCTATGGGTTCATCTAATGAAACATCTTACTACGGCCCAGCCCGCAACCCTTGGAACCTAGACTGCGTTCCGGGTGGTTCTTCAGGTGGTTCCGCAGCCGCAGTGGCAGACTACCAATGCTTCGGTGCAACAGGTACCGATACAGGTGGGTCTATCCGTCAACCAGCAGCGTTTAACGGTATTGTAGGTATGAAGCCAACATACGGTCGTTGCTCGCGTTATGGTGTTATTGCTTTTGCATCAAGCTTAGACCAAGCTGGTCCAATGGCACGTACAGTAGAAGATACTGCTCTTATGCTGCGTTGTATGTCTGGTTACGACCCAATGGATTCAACATCTGCAGATCTTGCGATTGAAGCTTATGATGAAGGCTTAGCAGACCTTGACCTTAAAGGCCTTAAAATTGGTCTACCTAAAGAGTACTTTATGGAAGGTCTAGACCCACAAATCGCAGACCTTGTTAAACAAGCTGTTAAACGTTTTGAAGAACAAGGCGCAGAAGTTAAAGAAGTTTCTCTACCACATACAGATGCAGCTGTGGCAACTTATTATGTTGTTGCACCAGCAGAAGCTGCGGCAAACCTTTCTCGTTACGATGGTATGCGCTACGGCCTACGTGTAGAAGGCGAAAACTTAATGGATACTTACGAGCGTACGCGTTCAGAAGGTTTTGGTTGGGAAGTAAAACGCCGTATCATGATCGGTAACTACGTTCTTTCTTCTGGTTACTACGATGCTTATTATACAAAGGCACAAAAAGTGCGTTCACTTATTTCTCAAGACTTTAAAAATGCTTTTGAAGATGTGGATGTTATTTTTGCACCAACAACACCAACAACTGCCTTTAAGTTAGGTGAAAATTCAGATGATCCTGTACAAATGTACATGAACGACGTCTTTACATTGCCAGCATCTCTTGCAGGTTTACCAGCCATTTCTGTGCCAGCAGGTTTGGTAGAAGGCATGCCAGCAGGGTTACAAATTATTGGTAAAGCATTTGAAGATAAGAAAGTACTTCAAGTAGCTTACGCGCATGAGCAAATGTGCGGTTTTGAACTGAAAAAACCAGAATAAAGTGAAGGAAAGTTAAATATCATGCGTCAAGATTATGAAATGGTCATTGGTTTAGAAGTTCATGCTCAACTAACGACAAACTCAAAGCTTTTCTCTGGTTCATCAGCTGAATTTGGTGCAGAACCAAACACACAAACATGCCCAGTTGATTTAGGTATGCCAGGTGTGCTTCCTGTGCTTAACACACGTGCTGTAGATATGGGTATTAAATTTGGTTTAGCGATTGATGCCAACATTAATCGTGTAAACCGCTTTGATCGTAAAAACTACTTTTATCCAGACCTACCTAAAGGTTACCAAATTTCACAAATGGATTACCCAATTGTAGAAGGTGGTTATGTGGATATCGAACTTGAAGATGGCTCAGAAAAACGTATTAACGTAACGCGTATGCACCTAGAAGAAGATGCTGGTAAATCTATTCATGACTTAGGTGAAGATCGTCATTCTCATGTGGATCTTAACCGTGCAGGTGTGCCACTTATGGAGATTGTCTCAGAGCCCGAATTACGTACAGCAGAAGAAGCAGGCGAGTACCTTAAAAAGCTACGTTCTATCCTGCGCTTCTTGGAAGTATGTGACGGTAATATGGAGCAGGGCTCTATGCGTTGCGATGCGAACGTTTCTGTACGTAAAAAAGGTGAAGATAAACTAAACACACGTGTAGAAATTAAAAACCTAAACTCTATTCGTAACGTGATGCGTGCTATTGAGCACGAGGCAGAGCGCCAAATCGCAATTTACGAATACGGTGGTGAAATTGATCAAGAAACACGCCTGTGGGATGCAACTAAAAACGAAACGCGTACAATGCGTTCTAAAGAAGATGCGCACGACTATCGTTATTTCCCGTGCCCAGATTTGCTACCAGTACGTATTCCAGAAGACCGTATCGAAGAGCTTAAGAAAGAAATGCCAGAGCTTCCAGATCAGAAGAAAGAGCGTTTTATGAAAGAATATGGCTTAAGCAAATACGATGCTTCTGTTCTTTCTATGCAGCGTGCTTCTGCTAATTTCTATGAGTCTTTAGTGAACGGTAACCGTGATGCTAAAATCTGCGCAAACTGGATGATGGGTGATTTCTTTGCTGCATTAAATAAAGCAGGTAAAGATATTTCTGAATCTCCAATCTCACCTGAGCAATTAGGTGAGCTTATGGATCTTATTTCAGAAGGCACAATTTCTGGTAAAATTGCCAAAACAGTGTTTGAAGAAATGTTTGAAACATCACGCAGTGCTAAAGCAATTGTGGAAGAAAAAGGCCTTGTGCAAATTAATGATACAGGCGCAATTGAAGCTATTATTGAAGACCTAATGCAACAAAGTCCAGAAAATGTTCAAGCCTTCCGTGAAGGTAAAACAAAGGTTATGGGTTGGTTCGTTGGTCAAACAATGAAAGCGACACAGGGTAAAGCAAACCCAGCTATGGTTAACCAAATCTTGCAACAAAAACTGCAAGGTTAACTTTAGCATTAACATAAGAAAGCCGCCCAGTGGGCGGCTTCTTTTATGTAGTCCTTTAACGGCTATTCAACCGTTACCGATTTGGCAAGATTGCGCGGCTTATCCACATCTTTACCTAAAATAGTTGCTGTGTAATAGGCAAGAAGCTGTACACTTATACTAAATACAATAGGTTGGCTAAACCAGTGGCTATCTGGCAAAGCCCAAGTGTCTTCACCAAAATCACCAGAAAAACGCTTGCCCTGACGGTCTGTGAAAATGTACACAGCACCATTACGTGCTTGCACTTCTTGTAGATTTGAAAGTGTTTTTTCAAATAAATCGTTATGTGGAAGCAAGGCAAAAGTTGGCATTTTTTCATCAATTAAGGCAATTGGACCATGCTTAAGCTCACCAGCGGCATAGCCTTCAGCATGAATATATGAAATTTCTTTTAGCTTTAACGCACCTTCTAATGCAAGCGGGTACATAATGCCACGACCGATAAATAAAGCAGAGTTAGAATCTTTAATTTCTTC
>JAAZVW010000018.1 GCA_018623135.1 Pseudomonadota bacterium | reverse complement strand
GTTCAACGGCCTGTGCAGTATATGCGTATTATAGAATCTATACCTAAAGGTTACTTAGATTATATTATTGCGTTGTTCCCAATAATAATTGCCATCTATACAACATATGATTCATACAAAACTCGAAAAGAAGCAAAAAAATATAAATTACAATCTAAGTTTATTGAAATAGAGCGTGATTTTGATTTTGAGGAAATTAAAAAAGCTGTGGATAACATAAAGAGTAAACATCATGGTGTTTTTATTAAAGAAAACACAACGTCTACAGACCTCATCTATAATCCAGATGAAGTAATAGGTTATGTTAAGGGTATATCAGAAAAAATTAACAATTTAAAAGACTCTATAAATTCTTTAGAACTCGAATTTGGAATAAAAGAACCTACATTTATTTTAGAAGTGGAAGAGTGTTTAAGGCAATATGAGAGATGTTTATATGACCAGAAAATACCAAACGATAAAACAGAAGAATTGGAAATAACTTTAAATAATCTTATTAATTTGAAAAAATTGTTTAGAAATTATAGTAATTTGATTCTAACACCTAAAAAGAATAAATGATCTTGACCCTGCATTAAGCATCTGTCATAAATAATACCGTGTTGTAAATCCTAAGTAAAAGCTAGCTGGCTGAATTTATTCAGCCGGAGTGAAAGGCTATGTCCAAGCTTCTGGCTAAAAACCTTTCTGACCCTTAAGCTAGCTTTATGGAAACAACACAGCTCCGGCTTTTTAGCCGTTATTGACTGCCTATGACATTGTGTCGGGTGGTCTTTTTATATAAGAGCTTTAATCAGATAGTAAATGGCAGTAGTTAGAAATGTATTTGCTATCAAGAACAAGAGTGGTGTCGGTGCGGTCTTTGATAAAGATTCTACAATAAATTCAAGAATAGCCCAGATTGAGATGTTTATTATTGGTGGTATAAAGAAAACAAGGCATAAGAAAGGGTAGCCTTTATAGAAAAACCCTTCTGCTGTATTACCGGTGAAATATAGTGCTGCAGAAATTATAGAGGCAATAATTACAGATACTGTTGCTAATGCCATAAATGCATTATCAAAAAATCCCTCGAGGAAAAAATCAGGCCTGTTGAGTACAATAAACCGTGTTAATTTAACCATAATGTAGCTAATTAAGCCTAATATTATAAATAAAATAGTAAAGTACATTTCTATATCCTTTTTGTATCAATCAAATCTTAACATAAGTTAATATAAAAAGGCTATTAAAAGAGCCTTAATTGTTCTTGGGCTAGCCTAATACGCTCGCAAGCCACTTCAAAGTATTTTTCATCTATCTCAACACCAATAAAACGGCGACCTTTTCTAACTGCCGCGACACCTGTTGTGCCCGAACCCATGAAGGGGTCAAAAATAGTATCGCCTTCTTCGGTTATGTTATGCACACACCTTTCCATAAGTTTTATAGGTTTTTGTGTGGGGTGTTCGTATTGGCCCATTGTTTCACGAGGGCAGACCCATATATCAGATTCAGCTTTACCGCCAAACCAAGTGTTGGCTTTTGAATAGAATATAAACTCGTGTTGTGGTCTGTGATGTTGCATGCCAAGCCCAATACCTTTTTTATCCCAAACAATAACAGCGTTTAAAGCTCTTTTTGCCTGTAAGAATGAATTATAAACCTCGGCATAAGTACGCCATGTACCGAAGATATAAAGAGGTTTGTCTTTACCTAGTTTAAATGCATTTAGATAAATATTTGTGAGCTCCTGGTCTTTGGCATCGTCGCCTTTAATTTGAGTAAATTTATCTGTGATACCTCCATCGTATTTCATGCCGTATGGAGGGTCTGTAATAACAGCTTGTATTTCATTTGCAGAAAGGTGAGGGATAACATCTTCACAAGAGCCTAAATAAAGGGTGGCTAGTCCTATTTCTAATTTTTTCATAAAGTTAGTCCTTTATTGGTTAACCTTACGAAAACAACACCTGTGTAGTTTAGCTCCCCTTTAGAACTGGTATTGGGGCATGTATTTGTTTAATGACGTGTATTTTAATTAAGTAAAGACCTTCTACCATGTCACGCTTAAGACTACTAACTTCATTGTCATGTCCCTTAAAGTCTTCGTAAATGGTTTGCCCTTTATTATTAATATAAGAAAAGTCTGCATAGTAGTTACGCCCACGTTTACCAATAGGTTTCCCATGGGCTGTAATAGCGAACTTGGGCTGTAACTTAAGATTAGAGATTTCTCCGGCTTTTTCTAATACTTTGAGATAAGCGTAACGTTTTGCTTCATTTGCAGAATGAAAGGTAATACCGTCGAGTACAGTTATACGACTGTTATACTTACTACGGCGTTTCGGGTGGGTTCTAAGCTTTGTTACCATAATTATCGTCTCGGGTGGTAGCTTCGGTGATGAAGTTGATGTTTTTACGTTCAAAGGCAGCTTTAGTTTGTGTAGCCTTGTACATGCCTAGAATGCTTTTTGTGTCGAATTTGATAACAGGTGTGCAAATAGATCTCCCTGATGCAAAGAATATAATAACCTCTGTCTTGTTAGCTGCTGCCTTAGCGAGCATGTGCTCGGTGTGACTTCTTTTTTGTTCCATAAGTAAACTCCTTTTTATAGAAGTTTAAGCTACCTTAGCCTTTGGCGATGTTAAGTTATCAAGCACGCTGTCTAATACATCATTTGCTTTTTCTAATGAGTGTAGATTTAAGAAAGCGTAGTGTTTTGCTGTAAGGTTCACATCAGAGTGCCCAAGTAATTTTGAAACAGAGAAAATATCAACTCCGTTTAATAATAGCTGGCAAGCATAAGTTCTTCTTAGGTCATGAGGCGTAATATCTGAAAGCTCCAATCTTGTAACAAGCCTTTTGAAGCTAATGTCGATACGCTTTACATGATCATTAGGATCGCCTTGTCTGTGATCAGCAGGGAAGAGATAAGGTGATGTGCTTAACTTACTTAACCTTTTAATTAATGACACTGCTTTTTTATTAAGGGGTTTAATAGTTTGCTGTTTACTTTTCATATTCTCAATTGGGATATACCATTTTTGCAAGTCTAGATTAAAGTGCTCCTTTTTAGCTTGCCTAGCTTCTGCAGGTCGACAGCCTGTTAATAGAATGAAATATGCAACCCATGCTGTTACTGAATATACGGGAATGAATGCTCTTTTCGTTCCTGCATATTGTATAGACTTTTCTTTTAAGAGTTCATCTTTAGTAATAAGAGCTTCTAATTCTTCTAATAGTGTTTTAAGTTCCTCTTCTGATAAATAGCGCATACGTGCATTTGTAGAGGGTATCTTAATGCCCACACAAGGGTTTGTGTCTATGGCAGCTTGCCAAACCCCTTTCCAAGCTTTTGCTTCATTGAATGCGCTTTTAAGATAGGCTAATAGTTTTTTAGCTTGAGCAGGGGTTTTTTCTCTTACTTTAACGATAAGGCTTTGAATGTCTGCTTTATCAATATACTTAACATGTAAGTGACCTATTTCTTTTTGAGCATGAAGTTTATAAACACGGTTTTTATCGTCGATCGTGCTTGATCTGTTTTCTGTGGCTGCGTGAGAATTAATGTATTTTTCCCACATATTATTCACAGTTAATATTGCTTCTTTTGCATCATCATTTATTTTCTTTGTTTTGACTTCTTGCATGTGATCTTGTGGATCCACTCCCTTATCTAGCATCGCCTTGAATTTATACACTTGCTCTTTAATATCTTGAAAGTGCATTGGCTCATCAATAAAAGTAGCAAGAGTCAAGACTCTTTGTTTACCGTGCCCCTTTGTGTTAAGATGCGTAGGTGAACGGTATCTAAATAAATATTTAATAGTACCTGTCTTATATACAGCAATGCCGAACCCATTTAAGCCTTCATCCCAATAGGTTTTCTTATTACCTTCAGTGGGAGTCTGTAGGGATTTAATACTGCTTCTTGTTATCTTCATAAGTCGCATCTTTCATATTGGGGTCGTCATAGGGTCGTCACTATGATTAATTAATGATTAACAAAATAATAACTATTAGATAACATTTATTTACATAAGGTCAAGCTAAAACAGTATATTTTGTGCAAGTAGTTATTATTATTATGGTTATTGTCTTTGATGTGTAAGGGTTGAAAATCCTTGTGTCGGCGGTTCGAGCCCGCCCCTGGCCACCATTAAAAAGCCCTAGCATTTTTGCTAGGGCTTTTTTAGTATGGGTGTTTGCTGTATGCTAACTTTTTTGTATATTTAAGAGGAAAGAGATAATGTCAACCTTTGTGTTTTTAACAGAAAACCAAGAAAAGTTAGCTATTATGACTGAGTTTATGGCTATTGCTGGTGTTGATTATGAATATCAGAAAATTGAAACATCAGAAATTCAGGCGACAAATGTGCAAGATGTTGCAGAGTTTAGTGCAAAATATGCTGCAAAAGAATTAAATAAACCTTGTGTTGTGACCGATGCAGGCTGTGAGATTTTGGCATTAAACGGATTCCCTGGGCCATTTATTAAGTATATAAATAGCCAACTTTCTGCAGAGAAAATTCTAAAAATGATGGAAGATGAGGCGGATAGGCGCGTGGTTTTTAAAGAAACCTTATCTTACGCAGAGCCTAATGGATTTGTAAAAAGTTTTACTGTTGAGCATTGGGGGCATATACAGTTTAAGGCAGAAGGGGATGCTCAATTGTTAGGAAAATCTGCCCCTATGAATGAAATTACGTTATTTGAAGGCTGTGACAAGGTGATGGCGGCTTATTCATATGCCGAAATGTTGGCATACTTTGGGGCTAGACATAAAAATTATGAAGATTTTGCAAAGTGGTTTGCTTCTTATAAGCAATCATTATAAAGCATTGCGATATTTTGTGTTTATTGTTAGATTGTATGCACAAAGGGATTTTCCTGTACATAACGTTTCTTAATTTTACCTTGGAGGTCTTATGACTTCAATTAAGATTTTAATGCCTAAGCCAATGGCTGAAAGCAAAGCAATTGTAAATATGGTGTATGCTAAATTTGGTATGGTAGGCGATTTTGGGGAGCCTCAAGAACCAAGTGTTCAGATTGAATCGGTTGTTTTGGTGAGCTACCCGCGGGGGTTTGCAACGGGTGAACAGGTATCAAATAAACGTGTGCCTTACTATAATATTGAGCGTATGCGCCACTTTGTGGATTCTAAAGTGGATGTTTATCTGTATGCTTTGGATATGATGTATGATAGGCCGCAAAACGGTGAGCTGATTGAGATTAAAAGTCAGGCAGACTTGGAGATTATTCCAGAAGGTGATGCTGAGCAGCTTGATCAGCTTTTGCCTGCTTATATGGATCGTGAAGCTATTTTGCAGTTATCGTAATAAAAAAGACCTCACAGGGATGTGGGGTCTTTTTATGTTTATAAGCTGTTGTAAAGTTTCTCTATCTCTTCTTTGTTGGGAATAGAAGCGGCTGCACCCATTTTTTGTATCGCCAGTGCAGATGCGCAGCTCGCATAGGTGAAGTGTTCTTTCCAGCTCCAGCTTTTATGAGTAAGGTAAGAATAGCAGTAAGCACCGTGGAAGATATCGCCTGCGCCGGTGGAATCAATTATCTTTTCTTTGGCAACAGGAATTGCAGGTAAGGAAATACGCTTGCCGTCGTGTTCAAAAACACAGCCTTTGTTGCCTAAGGTAACGCCTGCAACTTTAACAGCAAATGTTTTTAAATAATCAATGGTTTCATCGGGAGATTTATTGAGTTTTTTGCAAAAGTCTTCTGAAACCATGGCAACATCAATATAAGGAAGTACTTGCTCTGTATTGTCGCGTACAGTTCCGCCATCTAAAGAGGTGAGGATGCCTAGTTCTTTAGCTTTTTTGGCATATTTTAAGGTGTTGTTGGGTTGGTGGCCATCAAAATGAATAAGTTCACAACCGTTAAGATCAACTTCGGGGAAGTTGCTTTGGTAGTCGTTATCTCTACAGCGGACAATGGCGCGTTTGTCATCATTAGGTAAAATAAGGGAAAGAGAGCTTCTTTTTACATCTCTTGTAATAAGCTTAATATTATAACTTTCGGCCATGTCTTCCATCATGCGCCCAAGCCAGTCTTTCGCGAGAGGCATCATGATTGTTGTGTCTATCTTCCATTTGGCCATGGCAAAGCCTGCAACAACAGAGTTTCCACCAATACCAACTTCATAACCATCACCTAGCTTTTTTTCATCCCTAGTGGGCATTTTATCTGTAAGAAAGGTAACATCAATATAGGGGTGGCCGATAAACAAAGCTTTCATTTTAAAAGTCCTTAGCGTATGTTCTTATTATTAAATGAGCGCTTAGTATATAAGGAGAGTTAAGATGTATCAACATATCATTTTTGATAGAGATGGCACGATTAATGATGGTAGTCATTATTATGTTACAAAAGTTGAAGAAATTACCCTGTTGCCAAAGGTTAAAGATACGCTAACGGCTCTTAATAATAAGGGTGTTAAATTATATATATTTACCCAGCAGTCGTGCATTGGTAAAGGTGAGCTTACAGAAGAGGGCTTGGCAAATATACATAATAAAATGCATGAATTATTAGGTGGGGATTTATTTGTTGATGTGGTGCATTGCCCGCATACCGAAGCCGATGCCTGCGCTTGCAGAAAGCCTAAAACTGGTATGTTAGATATATTGGCGAAAAAATATCAGATGACAGCAGAAAATACGCTTGTTGTAGGCGATGCTGAAAGGGATTATTTAGCGGCAAAGGAAAAAGGTTTTGATTTTTGCTTGGTTAAAACGGGTAAAGGGCAAGATACTGCTAACAAAATAGCGCAAGAGGTGCGCTTTGTTACGGATGACTTAGAAGGTCTTTTAGATATATATAAATAAAAAAAGAAGCAGCTTTTAAGCTGCTTCTTTTATGTACTCCTTATCGCTAGAAAAGCGCGCTTTGCAGGCTTGTGTTAAGTCGGGCAGTGTAAAAAGGTAGTCTTTTAAATCTATCCAAAAATTTCGTTCCACATCGCCCAATGGGTCGACGTGCTTGTGAATGGATAGGTGGCATTCTTTACAACAGACAAGACCGTTTTCACGGGTTGCCATGCCGCCTGCGCGCACAGGGCGGATATGGTGTACTGTGAGTACTAATCCATTTGCCTGTGTGCGAGGCGTGCCACAACATTGGCAAATGTTGCTTACTTGGCGATACATCGCCTTGCGCAAGCATTTGCTATATTTTACATCAGGCTCAGCTGATGCAACCTTAATAGCGTGCTTCCTTAAGTGCCTAGGCTTAGCCATAAGCCCTCCGTATAAATCAAAAAAGGAAAATTGAAGGTATGATTAAGATTTAAAATAAGAGCTGTTTCATTTGTTATCAAGAGGTGATAGAGATAAATTGAATTGAATTATCTTTTGATTTTATTAAGAATCAATAAGTTAAAAGGATATGGGTTGGCGAAACCTATTTTTTTTTGTAAAAAGCGACATTTTTTACTTGCCAACTTTTTTAAAACTGATATATTCCCCTCCATGACTCGCTTCTGAAAAGAAGTTTTGGTCACGGTAAGACTAGGATGCATCCGTAGCTCAGCTGGATAGAGCATCTGCCTTCTAAGCAGAGGGTCGTGCGTTCGAGTCGCACCGGATGCACCAGTCCTTGGTTAAAGTCCTTTGTGGCGGGGGTAGCTCAGTTGGTAGAGCACAGGTTTGTGGTTCCTGGGGTCGCGAGTTCAAGCCTCGTCCTTCGCCCCATTTAGGACTAAGACGGAGTCATACAGTTAAATACGAAACGTGCGCATGTGGCGGAACTGGTAGACGCGCTAGATTTAGGTTCTAGTGCCGCGAGGCGTGGGGGTTCGATTCCCTCCATGCGCACCACTAAAAAAGCTCTCCTTATGGAGAGCTTTTTTACGTTTGCTTATATTGTTTGTCTTCTGATTCTTTAAAAATCCTTAAAATTTCGTTGTGTTTTTGCTTTTTTCTTGTGTTTTGGCTTGGTTTTATGTTTAAGTATCACAGCTAATATTAAGTTATTTAAAGTAATCAATAAAATAAAGGTTAGAGCTTGACCATGAAAGTCACTATGGAAAAAGTTAGCGAACTTGGCCGTTCTATGAGCGTTACAGTTCCAGCTGAAGAAGTTTCTGAGCAATTTGAAACACGTTTATCTCTTATTCAAAAACAAGTTAAAATGTCGGGTTTTCGTCCGGGTAAAGTGCCAATGTCTGTGGTTCGCCAACGTTATGGTGAGCAGGTTAAGCAAGAAGTTGTGCAAGAACTTGTAGCAAGCTCAATGCCTAAAGCGTTTGATTCTGAAAAAGTGCGTCCAGCAACTCAGCCGACGCTAGATTTTCAAGATATTGATGAATCTAAAGAATTTGCTTACACACTAAAATTTGATGTACTTCCTGAAGTTGAGCCTAAAGGCTACACAGGTGTTAAGTTAACAAAAGAAGTTGCTGAAGTAACTGATGCTAAAGTAGAAGAAATGCTTGAGCGTTTGCGTGAAGTGCGTCGTTCTTACGCGCCGAAAGCAAAAACAGGTAAAGCTGCTAAGACAGACCGTGTGCTTATTGATGCGCAAGGTTTTGATAAAAAAGGCGGTAAAGAAATTGAAAACACAAACCTTAAAGGTCATCCACTAGAAATCGGTTCTGGTGCGTTTATTCCTGGCTTTGAAGATGGTTTGGTTGGTGCAAAAGCAGGTGATACTGTTGAGCTAGAACTTGAATTCCCGAAAGAATACCACGTTAAAGATTTAGCTGGTAAGCCTGTGTTTTTTGAAGTTAAAGTAGAAGCGATTGAAAAACGTGAATTACCTGAATTAGATGACGAACTTGCGAAATCTTTTGGTTCAGATTCTGTTGAACAATTGCGTGAGCGTATGAAAGAAGATTTAACAAATGATCTTTCAACAGCTTCTGAGCAACGTATGAAGCGTGCGTTATTTGATGCATTAGATAAGAAAAACCAATTTGCAGTGCCTGAAGCTATGGTTGAAGGTGAATTTAATGCAATTTGGCAGCAATTTACGCAAGACTTGCAACAACGTGGCATGTCTATGGACTCTTTAGATAAGTCGGAAGATGAATATCGTAAAGAAAATCGTGAACTTGCTGAGCGTCGTGTGCGTTTAGGTCTTCTTATTGCTGAAATTGCGAAAAAAGAAGATGTTCAAGTAACTTCTGATGAGCTTAAAGCTGAAGTTGAAAAGATTGCTGCATCTTACGGTGCGCAAGCTGAGCAAGTTAAGCAATACTTCTCTAAGCCAGAAAATATGCAACAAATTTCTGGCCCGATTCTAGAGAAGAAAGTTTGCGACTTTATCTTTGATAAATCTGAAATTAAAGATAAAAAAGTAGACGCAGACGAGCTTATGGCTGAACTTACACAGTAGTTTGCTTAAAAACATAAAAAAGGTGCTATTGGCTTTGCTTTAGCACCTTTTTTCATTTATGATACAAAATGTCTATATATAAAAAATAAGATTAAAAAGGAATTCTTGAGTATGAATCTTGTGCCAATGGTTGTAGAACAAACACCTCGCGGTGAGCGTTCGTTTGATATTTATTCGCGTCTTTTAAAAGAACGTATTATTTTTCTTTCGGGTCAGGTTGAAGATAATATGGCGAACTTAGTTGTGGCGCAGCTTTTGTTTTTAGAAGCTGAAGATCCTGAAAAAGATATTTCTATTTATATTAACTCTCCTGGTGGTGTGATTACTGCTGGTATGGCGATCCATGACACTATGCAATTTATTAAACCAGATGTGCAGACTATTTGTGTGGGGCAGGCGGCTTCTATGGGTGCTTTCTTGCTTGCTGCTGGTACAAAAGGTAAGCGTTTTGCGCTTGAGAATTCTCGTATTATGATTCATCAACCATTGGGTGGTGCGCAGGGTCAGGCGACTGATATGGAAATTCAGGTTAAAGAAATCCTTAATATTAAAGAGCGTTTGAATAAGCTTCTTTCTTCTTATACAGGCAAAACATTGGCGACAATTGCTAAAGATACAGAGCGTGATAACTTTATGTACGCACAAGATGCTAAAAAATATGGTCTTGTAGATGAAGTGCTTAAGGCACGTGACTAATTAAGACCTATTTAAAATATGGTTAATTGTGTCTTAAAAGGCGCAACCCTGTTTGTGAATCAAGATAAAGCTGCGCTGTTTTGGTGCAGCTTTATTGACAAAAAAGTGCAAAAAACTGATAATAAATGTTGATATTATAGCTTTTATGGTCTCAAAATTGCATTTTTGATGTTGTAAGAGATAAAACGAAGACTTAGGAACAGATAAAGTATGACAAATTCTGAAAACAACGGCACTTTATATTGCTCATTTTGTGGTAAGAGCCAGCATGAAGTTAAAAAACTTATTGCTGGGCCTACTGTTTTTGTGTGTGATGAGTGTGTTCGTCTATGTATGGATATTATTCGTGAAGAAGAAAAAGGTGCGCATTTACCAGATGCGGTGTCTTCTTCTAAAATCCCAACACCAAAAGATATTAATAGCTACTTAGATCAATACGTTATTGGTCAAGAATCTGCTAAACGTATTTTGTCTGTTGCTGTACATAATCATTATAAACGTCTTGAACATATTGATCAGGAACTTTCTGATGTTGAATTACAGAAATCTAACATCTTACTTGTAGGGCCAACAGGCTCGGGTAAAACGTTAGTTGCACGTACTTTGGCAAATATTTTGGATGTTCCATTTACTGTAGCCGATGCGACAACATTAACAGAGGCAGGTTATGTAGGTGAAGATGTTGAAAACATTATTCTAAAACTTTTACAAGCTGCTGATTATAATGTTGAACGCGCTGAACGTGGTATTGTTTATATTGATGAAATTGATAAAATTACACGTAAATCAGATAACCCTTCTATTACACGAGATGTTTCGGGTGAGGGTGTTCAGCAAGCTTTATTGAAAATGATTGAAGGTACAGTTGCTTCAGTGCCGCCGCAAGGTGGGCGTAAGCATCCGCAACAAGAGTTTTTACAAGTAGATACAACAAATATTTTGTTTGTTTGTGGTGGTGCTTTTGATGGTTTAGAAAAAATTATTGAAGAGCGCAGTACAGATAAAGGTTATGGCTTTAATGCAGAAGTGAAGTCTAAAAAAGAAAAGACTGTTGGTGAGTTGTTCTCGTTGGTTCAAACGGGTGATTTGCTGAAGTTTGGTCTAATTCCTGAATTTGTGGGCCGTTTGCCTGTAATTGCAACACTTGAAGACCTAGATGAAGAAGCGCTTGTGCGTATTTTGAAAGAGCCTAAAAATGCTCTAGTTAAGCAATATGCTGCTTTGTTTGATATGGAATCTGTTGAATTAACATTTACAGATGAAGCGCTTATTGAAATGGCACGTAAAGCGATTGCACGTAAAACAGGTGCGCGTGGTTTACGTTCTATTATGGAAGATATTTTATTGGATACAATGTATGACCTGCCTTCTGTTGAGGGTGTGGAAGAAGTTGTTGTGAATGATGAAGTTGTTAAAGGCGACGCGAAACCTTTGCTTGTATATGCAGAAGGTGCAGAAAAAGACGCAGACGCCAGCTAAAGAATAATAACGTTAAAGAAAGCTAAGACGAATGACAGAAACAGCATTAGAAACACATTCTCCGCTACCGATATTACCACTGCGTGATATTGTTGTGTTCCCGAATATGATTGTACCACTTTTTGTGGGTCGTGATCGTAGTGTGAATGCATTAGAAGAAGTAATGAGCAAGGATAAGCAAATTATTCTTGTTGCGCAAAAAGATGCAGCTGATGATAACCCAGGTGAAGAAGATATGTACCGCGTGGGTTGTATTGGTAATGTATTACAGTTACTTAAACTACCAGATGGTACTGTAAAAGTACTTGTGGAAGGTGGTACACGTGTGCGTCTTTCTGAAATTGAAGATAATGGTAGCTTTTTTGAAGCAACGGCTGAAGGATTCCTTGAGCGTGAAGGTTCTGAACAAGAGCTAGAGGCGCTGTTACGTGCTGTTGTTGCTGAGTTTGAAGAATATGTGAAGTTAAATAAAAAGATTCCACCAGAGGTGTTGGTTTCTTTAGCGGCTATTGATGAGCCATCTCGTTTAGCAGATACAATTGCTTCTCATTTGAATCTGAAGATTGAAGAAAAACAAGAGCTTCTTGAAATGGATTTAGTTGATGATCGTTTGGAAAAACTTTATCAGCTTATGGAAAATGAAATTGGTGTTCTTCAGGTAGAAAAGCGTATCCGTGGTCGTGTGAAGCGTCAAATGGAAAAAACGCAAAAAGAATACTACTTAAATGAGCAGATGAAAGCGATTCAGAAAGAGCTTGGTGAATCTGAAGATGGTAATGAAATTACGGAATTTGAGAAACAACTTGAAGAACGTGATATTCCTGAAGATGCAAAAGAAAAAATCGGTTCTGAACTTAAAAAGCTTAAGATGATGTCTCCGATGTCGGCTGAGGCGACGGTAATCCGTAACTATCTTGAAACGATTTTCTCTCTACCATGGGATAAAAAATCTCGTATCAAGAAAGATCTTAAATTTGCAATGCAAGTGCTAGATGAAGACCATTACGGTCTTGAAAAAGTTAAAGAACGTATTGTTGAGCACTTGGCTGTGCAGCAACGTGTTAAAAAACTTAAAGGCCCTGTGCTTTGCTTAGTTGGTCCTCCGGGTGTTGGTAAAACATCTCTTGCGCGCTCTATTGCACGTGCAACAGGTCGTAAATATGTGCGTATGGCACTTGGTGGTGTGCGTGATGAGGCAGAGATTCGTGGCCACCGTCGTACGTATATTGGTGCGTTGCCGGGTAAAATTATCCAAGGCTTGCGCAAGGCAGAAACACGTAACCCGCTATTCTTGTTAGATGAAATTGATAAGATGGGTAATGATTTTCGTGGTGACCCTGCATCTGCGATGCTTGAGGTGCTTGATCCGTCTCAAAACACATCATTTAATGACCATTACTTGGAATTAGACTTTGATCTTTCAGATGTGATGTTCTTAACAACATCTAACTCATACGATATTCCGGGCCCGTTATTGGATCGTATGGAAATTATTCAGTTATCTGGCTATACAGAAGATGAGAAGGTCGAAATTTCTAAGCGCCACCTTGTAACGCGTGCTGTTAAAGAAAATGGTCTGAAAAAAGCTGAAATTGAAATTAAAGAAGAAGCGATTCGTGATATTGTACGCTACTACACGCGTGAAGCGGGTGTGCGTAACTTAGAGCGTAATATTATGTCTTTATGCCGTAAAGTTGTGCGTGAGATTCTTCTGAAAGAAAAAGAAGCAAAATCTAAGAAAACAAAACTGGATCCTGTTGTTATTTCAAGTGAAAACTTGGGTGAGTATTTAGGTGTTCGTCGCTTTAGCTACGGTGTTAAAGAGGCCGATGACCAAGTTGGCTTGGTGACAGGTTTGGCTTGGACACAAGTAGGCGGTGATATTTTACCTATTGAAGCTGTTGTGACAGAAGGTAAAGGTCAGCTGAAATATACAGGTAAGCTTGGTGATGTGATGCAAGAATCTATTCAGGCGGCTTCTACTTGGGTGCGTGCGCATGCTAAAGAGCTAGGCTTGGAAGAAGATTATACGGATAAGAATAATATTCATATCCACGTGCCAGATGGTGCAACACCAAAAGATGGTCCTTCTGCTGGTATTGCCATGGTTACAGCTATTGTATCTTCGCTTACAGGTATAGAAGTGCGTGCTGATGTTGCGATGACAGGTGAGGTTTCTTTACGTGGTAAGGTTATGCCTATTGGTGGCCTTAAAGAAAAATTACTTGCAGCGTTACGCGGTGGTATTAAGAAGGTAATTATTCCGAAAGAGAACGAAAAAGACTTGGAAGAAATTCCTGCAAATGTTCTTGAGGGATTAGAAATTGTGCCTTTGGAAGAAGTATCAGATGTGCTTAAGCACGCTCTTAAGAAAGAGCCTAAACCTTTAAAAGGTAAAAAGGCGAAGTCAGAAGAGGCGGCTTAATAAGTCTGAATTGATCCTAAAAAGCGAGGTTTGATGCCTCGCTTTTTTTTTGTGAATGGGTAAATTTAGGGGGTAAGGTTTCTCTTATATGTTTCAATTTACTACGGCAAAAGCTGTTAAATGAAATGATTTAGTTTCTTTTTAGAAAAAAAATTAAAAAAAGTGAAAAAAATATTAAAACTAGAAGCTTTAGTCTATAAAAATTAAAATTGTTTTATAACAATGGGTTACACCAATTTTAAAGGACTTAGAACCTATTTTATTTTAAAAATCAAGAGAAAAAAATGAAAAATGGCAGATTTGTTAGGTTGACAGAGGGTTTAAGCTGTCGTTAGTATTTGTGCATAGGAAGGGCAAAAGCCCGAAGGTGGAAACTGCATAACAATTAACTGTAAATGTTATAAAAATAATAAATAGGCACTTTGCAGGTTTGCGTGAGCAGTCTTAAAATTAAGTTATAGTCAAAATAAAATTAAAGGACGAAAACAGTGAACAAGACAGAATTGATCCAATCAGTAGCTGAAACTTCAAACCTAACTAAAGCTGATGCTACTAAAGCTGTTGACAGTGTACTAGACGCTATCACATCTTCTCTACAATCTGGTTCAGAAGTACGCCTAGCAGGCTTCGGTACTTTCGCGATTTCTCAACGTAAAGCAACAACTGGTCGTAACCCACGTACTGGTGAGCCGATCCAAATCGCTGCTGCGAACCTACCTAAATTCCGTCCAGGTAAAGGTCTACGTGACGCTGTAAACTAATCGTTTGCTTAAGTTACTGAAAAATCTCACTTTTGAAAAAAAGTGAGATTTTTTTTATTTTTTGTGTTGACGTGCCTAGTAAATCTGGGTATAAATTAGCTCACTCCGATAGAGATGTTGCTAACAAAGCAAAACTTTAAAAGAGTAAATGCAGAAGTGGGGGTGTAGCTCAGTTCTGGTTAGAGTGCCAGCCTGTCACGCTGGAGGTCGCGGGTTCGAGCCCCGTCACTCCCGCCATCTGCAATAAAAAAAGAAGTCGCATTTGCGGCTCTTTTTTGTCCTTTAAAATATGAAATTCTAAAGATAGAGACTTTCGATTTTCATGTTCTTGTTGTTGTCCTTAAGCGCCCGATCCACCTTGGGCGCTTTTTTTATTGCTATTATGATTGTTGCAAATAATTGATTTGTTTTATTCTTACTACTTTGTATGAATCTGTTGTGTAAATACATCTTGTTTTTAGGGTTATTTCGGGCTAAGATGCCAGTGCATAAAAATTTAAAAAATAATAACAGGTGGTCCCATGTTTGAGTTGACTCAATATCTACCTATTTTGCTCTTCTTAATTATTTCAACAGGTTTAAGCCTTGTTTTGTTGGCTGTGCCTTTTATTACGAATAAACCTAAGCCAGATGCAGAAAAGGTATCGCCTTACGAATGTGGTTTTGAAGCTTTTGATACCGCACGTAAACCCGTAGATGTTCGATTCTATCTTGTTGCAATTCTTTTTGTTATCTTTGATTTGGAAGTAGCTTTTCTTTTCCCTTGGGCTGTGAGTTTTGGGGTTATTGGTATGGTTGGCTTTTGGTCAATGATGATCTTTTTAGCTGTGTTAACAATCGGCTTTATTTATGAGTGGAAAAAAGGAGCGCTAGAATGGGAGTAACAGCACCATTAAAAGCACCAACTGCAATGCCAGAGCATATGTCTCAAGCATTAAAAGATCAGGGCTTTGTGCTTACATCTTTAGATTCGTTGTTTAATTGGGCGCGTACAGGCTCTATGTGGCCGATGACATTTGGTTTAGCATGTTGTGCTGTTGAGATGATGCACGCGGGTGCTTCTCGTTATGACTTAGACCGCTTTGGTATTGTTTTTCGCCCATCTCCGCGTCAATCTGATGTGATGATTGTTGCTGGCACGCTTACAAATAAAATGGCGCCGGCTCTGCGTAAGGTTTATGACCAAATGCCAGAACCACGTTATGTGATTTCTATGGGCTCTTGCGCTAACGGTGGTGGTTATTACCATTATTCATATTCTGTTGTGCGTGGTTGCGACCGTATTGTGCCTGTGGATGTTTATGTGCCAGGTTGTCCGCCAACTGCAGAAGCGCTTATGTATGGCATCCTACAATTGCAGAAAAAAATTAAGGGCACTAAAAACTTTAAGCGCCCACAAGTTAAACAGGCTTAAAGGGTTGTTAGATGCATATTGAAAAATATTTAAATATCAAAACTCTTGAACAGCTAAAAGAGTTGTTGGAAACAAAAAAAGCTGCAGCTATAAAGCATATTGAACTTGTGCATAATGAGCTTACAGTAACGGTTTCGAGTTCTGATTTAATTGATTTTGTGTTGTTTTTAAGAGATGAGCGAGATTGCTTGTTTCGTCAATTAATTGATATTACCGCTGTTGATCATATGGACAGAGAGCCGCGCTTTGATGTGGTTTACCACTTTTTGAGCCTTAAGAAAAACATGCGTATTCGTGTTAAAGTCCCAGTGGCAGATGGTGATTCTGTGCCAAGCCTTTGTGAAGTTTCTGCTGCTGCGAATTGGTACGAGCGTGAAACTTACGATATGTTTGGTATTTTATTTGAAAACCACCCTGATTTGCGTAGGTTGCTAACAGATTATGATTTTGAAGGTTTTCCTCTGCGTAAAGATTTTCCGACTTATGGTAAGGTTGAGATGTTTTATTCTCAAGAGCGTAAACGTTGCGAATATCGCCCCGTTAAGTTGACAAAAGACTTTAGGGAGTTTGATAAAACTTCTCCGTGGCGTGCAATGACAGATAATAGACACCTTGCAGAAGAAGATTCTGTTTTTGATATTGATGAATTTGCAAAAGAGGGAGATACGGCAAATGGCTGATACTCAACAAAAAGAAGTTCATGTGAACGAAGATTTCTCTCTTAACTTTGGTCCTCAGCACCCTGCGGCACATGGTGTGTTGCGCTTGGTGTTAGACATGGATGGTGAGGTTATTAAACGTGCAGATCCGCATATTGGTTTGTTGCACCGTGGTACTGAAAAATTAATTGAGAATAAGACATATGTGCAGGCTCTGCCATATTTTGACCGTTTTGATTATGTGTCGATGATGTGCCAAGAGCATGTTTGGTGTTTGGCGACTGAAAAGCTTTTGGGGATTGAGATCCCGCGTAGAGCTTCTTACATTCGTGTTCTTTATTCTGAACTTACACGTATTATGAACCACTTGCTATGGTTAGGTACTCATGCTTTGGATGTGGGTGCTATGAGTATGTTTTTATATTGCTTTAAAGACCGTGAAACGATTATGGATTTTTACGAAGAGGTTTCAGGTGCACGTATGCATGCAAACTACTTTCGACCTGGTGGTGTGAGCAAAGATTTGCCAAAGGGTCTTAAAACAAAAATCGCTGAATTTATTAAAGATTATGACGATAAAATAGATGAATTTGAAACAATTTTAACCAATAATCCGATTTGGAAACAAAGAACGGTAGATATTGGTGTTGTTTCAGCGGAAGAGGCAATTGATATGGGCTTTTCTGGCCCAATGATTCGTGGATCAGGACTTGCTTGGGATTTACGTAAAGCGCAGCCTTACGAAGTATATGATGAACTTGAGTTTGATATTCCTGTGGGTAAAAACGGCGATAGTTATGATAGATACCTTGTGCGAATGGAAGAAATGCGTCAATCGGTACGTCTTGTAAAACAGTGCTTAGAAAAAATGCCAAAAGGTGCTGTAAAAACACAAAACTTTAAGGTATCACCGCCTAAGCGAGATGAAATGAAATCTTCTATGGAATCAATGATTCATCATTTTAAATATTTTACAGAAGGTTTTCATGTGCCAGAGGGTGAGGTCTATGTGGCTGTTGAGGCGCCAAAAGGTGAAACAGGTGTGTATCTTGTTTCAAAAGGTGGGCCTAAGCCATACCGTGCTAAGGTGCGTGCACCAGGATTTGCACATCTTCAAGGCTTAGATAAAATGAGCCGTGGGCATATGTTAGCTGATGTGGTGACGATTATTGGTACACAAGATATTGTATTTGGGGAGATTGATCGATGAGTAGCGTTCGTATTGTCCATGAACCAGCGGATAAAGTGAGAGATATTTACACTTGGTCAAAATCTGCCAAAGCGGAAGTGAAAAAGATTTTGGCGAAATACCCTAAAGATCAATCACGTTCTGCGGTTATTCCGTTGTTGCATTTAGCTCAGCGCGAGTTTGATGGTTGGTTGCCGACAAAATTAATGAACCTTGTTGCAGAAACGTTAGATATGCCATACATCCGCGTTTATGAGGTTGCGACTTTTTATACGATGTTTAATTTGGCGCCTGTTGGTAAGTATCATGTACAGGTGTGCACAAACTGCGCTTGCATGATTCGTGGTTCTGATAAAATTTTAGAAGCGGTTGAGAAGTTAACAGGCGCGAAAGCAGGTGAAAGCTCGGCAGACGAAATGTTTACAGTTTCTGAAGTTGAATGCTTAGGTGCTTGCGTGAATGCACCAATGATGCAGGTGAATGATCATTACTATACAGATTTAGATGCTGAGAGCGCGAAAGAGGTGCTAACAGCTCTTAAAGAAGGTAAAACCCCTAAAGTGGGTTCTCAAGTGAAGGAGGCTTCTTAAGATGACGTTACAGCATACTCCTTTATCATACGAAGATCGTATTTTTAAGAATTTAGATGGCTCTGGTGATTGGAGCATTAAAGGCTATCAGGAACGTGGTGGTTACGATGGTCTTAAAAAAATACTCACAACAGATACTGTTGAAATTATAGATACACTTAAACAATCCGCTTTGCGTGGACGTGGTGGTGCGGGCTTCCCGACTGGTTTAAAATGGTCTTTTATGCCTAAACCAACAAAAGAACGCCCAACGTACCTTGTTTGTAATGCAGATGAGGGTGAGCCAGGTACCTGTAAAGATAGAGATATTTTAAGAAATGACCCTCATACACTAGTAGAAGGTATGATTGTTGGTTGCTATACTCTAGGTGCAAAAACAGGCTATATCTATATTCGTGGTGAATATTACGATGAAGCGAATCGCTTACAAGCGGCAATTGATGAAGCTTATGAAGCTGGATTGTTAGGTAAAGATATTTTAGGTACAGGCGTTTGCGTTGATTTACACATTCATTTAGGTGCTGGTGCTTATATTTGTGGTGAAGAAACAGCTTTGCTTGAATCTTTAGAAGGCAAAAAAGGTCAGCCTCGTTTAAAACCACCATTTCCTGCTGGTTTTGGTCTCTATGGTATGCCAACAACTATTAATAATGTTGAAACACTAGCGCAAGTGCCACCGATTCTTAAAAAAGGTGTTAAGTGGTGGACGCAGTTTGGTAACCCAAATAACCATGGCACTAAAATTTTTAGTATTTCAGGATCTGTTAATAAGCCTATTAATATTGAAGCGCCTATGTCTATTACGCTAAAAGAGCTTATTGAGCATTACGCAGGTGGTGTTATTGGTGGTTGGGATAACTTACAGGCTGTCATTCCTGGTGGTTCATCAACCCCAATGCTTTCGGCAGAAAACTGCCAAGATGCCGTGATGGATTTTGACTCTTTAATGCAATACAAAACGGGTTTAGGTACCGCCGCTATTGTTGTTATGAATAAAGACGTTGATTTGTTGCGTGTTATGAAGCGTATTTCTGGTTTTTATAAGCATGAATCTTGCGGTCAGTGTTCTCCTTGCAGGGAAGGCATGGGGTGGATTTATCAATTAATGAATGATATTTACCATGGTAAAGCCGATATTTCAGATATCGATAAGCTAGAAGATTTAACACACCGTATTGATGGGCATACTATTTGTGCCTTTGCAACAGGTGCTATTTGGCCTGTTCAGGGTACAATTCGTCACTTTAGACATCTTATGGAACAAAAAGTACAGCCGAAAAAAACGGCTTCTAAAGCAAAAACGAAGAAGTCGGCATAAGGAAGAGTAAAATGGCAGATAATATGATAACGCTTACAATTGATGGCCATGAGGTTCAGGTTGAGCCAGGCAGCACAATTATGCAGGCTGCGAAAAAGTTAGAGGTTGAAATTCCGCATTTTTGCTATCACCCGCGCCTTTCTGTAGCAGGTAACTGTCGTATGTGTTTAGTGGAAGTAGAGGGCGCACCTAAGCCCGTAGCTTCTTGTGCTTTTCCTGTTAGTGAAGGCATGAATGTTAAGACACAGTCTCAACTTGCAGAGCAGGCACATAAAAACGTGATGGAAATGCTACTGATTAACCATCCGTTAGATTGCCCAATTTGCGACCAAGGTGGTGAGTGTGATTTGCAGGATATTGCTGTGGGTTACGGTTCTGATCGTTCTCGCTATGGCAGTTGCTCTAAGCGTTCGGTAGAAGATAAAGATATTGGTCCGTTAGTTAAAACGGTAATGACACGTTGTATCCACTGTACACGTTGTGTGCGTTTTGCGACTGAAGTTGCAGGTGTTGAAGAGTTTGGTGCAACATTCCGTGGTCAAGATATGAAAATTGGTACTTATGTTGAAAAAGCTTTGGATTCTGAGCTTTCTGGTAACATGATTGATCTTTGCCCTGTTGGCGCTCTCACAAATAAGCCTTTTGCTTTTTCTGCTCGTCCGTGGGAAATGAAAACAGTTAATCTGATTGATGTTATGGACGGTATGGGTACAAATATTTATGCCGATGTACGTGATGAAGAGGTGATGCGTATGCGTCCGCGTACAAATGAAGAGATTAATGAAGAGTGGATGACAGATACGGCACGTTTTGCTGTAGATGGTTTAACTAAAAATCGTTTAACTGCACCGCTAGTGCGTGAAGGTAAAAATTTACGTCAAGTAAGCTGGCAAAAAGCTTTTGATACGCTTACAGAACATTTAAAAGGTAAGCGTAGAGATGGTATTTTTGCGCTAGCTTCAAGCACATTAAGTGCTGAAGATTATTACAGCTTTAATATGTTTATGAAAGAATCTGTAGGGACAGATAACGTAGACGCCCGCACAGATGGTTCTCCAATTCGCGGGGATGTACGCGCTTCTTATGTTATGAACTCAGGTATTGCAGCTGTTGACAATGCAGATGCTGTATTGCTTGTTGGTTGTGATTTACGTCGTGAATCGCCGCTTTTAAATGCACGTGTGCGTAAAAACGTATTGGCTAAAAATATAAAAGTGGCCTCTATTGGTGCTCTTACAAATACAACATATGATGTGAAAGACCTTGGTCGTTCGCCTATGGATATTCTTGATCTTATTGAAGATGAAAAACTCTTTAAAAAGACATTCCCTAAAACTAAGAACCTTATGGTGATTATGGGTGCAGAGGCAACAACACGTACTGATGCTCTTAAAATTATGGGTGCAGTACGTAAACTTTGTCAAAAATATGAAATGATCAGACCAGATTGGAATGGTTATAATTTGTTGAGCCTTAAAGCAGGCCAGGTAGCAGCGCTAGACTTTTCTGTATACCCTGTTGCTGCTGGTGTTGAAGCAAAGGATGTTTCAAAGTCGGTATCTGAGGGTTTAGTAAAAACACTCTTTATTTATGGTGATGTTGAAATCCCGGCTCAAGAGTTACAAGATGCTGAATATATTGTGTATATGGGTACGCATCATAGCGCTTATGCAGATATTGCAGATGTGGTATTACCAACTGCTGCATATACAGAAAAAGAAGCTCTATGGGTGAATACAGAAGGTCGTGTACAAGCTGCGCGTAAAGCTGTAAATCCACCAATGCAAGCAAAAGAAGATTGGAAGATTTTCCGTGCGCTTTCTGAATGTTTAGGTAAGAAACTACCTTTTGATACATTAAGCCAATTACGTCTGCTAATAGCTAAGGTGAACGATGCTTATTTACCAGAAAACTGGGGTAGTTTTGTTGTTCCAGCTTGGGATAAGTTTGGGTTAACAACCAAGCCTAATAAAGCAGAGTTTGAATTTTCTGTACCAGAATATTATTTGAGTAACGGCTACCTGCGTCAATCTAAAGTTATGCAGGATTGCGCCGCTAAAGCTCAAGATACAAACAATAAAAAAGTGAGTTAGAATATGGATTTACAACAAATTCTTAATCTACCAGAAGTTCAGCTAATTTTACCTGTTTTACAAACAGTGATTAGTATTCTGTTGATGATTTTCCCACTTATTATTTGCGTGGCATACCTGACATATGCAGAGCGTAAAGTGATTGGTTATATGCAATTGCGTGTGGGGCCTAACCGTGTAGGACCTTTTGGCTTGCTTCAACCCTTTGCAGATGCTTTAAAGCTTATGTTTAAAGAAATTGCGTTGCCAAAAAAATCTAATAAAGTTGTCTTTTTAATTGCGCCGCTTATGGTATTTGTTCCGGCCTTTTTGGCTTGGGCTGTTATACCTGTAAACGGTAATGGCGCTTTAGCTAATATTAATTTAGGTGTGCTTTATCTGCTGGCTGTTTCATCTTTGGGTGTTTACGGTATTTTAATGGCAGGTTGGGCGTCTAACTCTAAGTATGCCTTTTTGGCAGCGGTGCGTTCTGGTGCTCAGATGGTGTCTTATGAAGTTTCTATGGGTCTTACGATTCTATCGGTTATTTTGATGGCGGGATCTATGAATTTATCAGAAATTGTGTTGGCACAAAAAGATATGTGGTATGCAATTCCTGCTTTCCCGATGTTTGTTATTTTCATTATTTCTATTTTGGCAGAAACAAACCGTGCACCGTTTGATTTACCAGAAGCAGAAGCGGAGTTGGTTGCTGGCTATAACGTAGAATATTCTTCTATGCCGTTTGCATTATTCTTCTTAGGTGAATATGCGAATATGATTCTGATGTCAGCTATGGCTGTGCTTTTATTCTTAGGTGGTTGGTTGCCGCCTGTAGATGTTGCTTGGCTTAACTGGATTCCTGGTTTTGTATGGTTTGTTGTTAAAGTCTGTGCAATTTTGTTTATTTTCTTATGGGCACGTGCGGCTTTACCACGTTTCCGTTATGATCAGTTAATGCGTTTAGGGTGGAAGGTTTTCCTACCATTTAGCTTAATTTGGCTAGTTCTAACAGCATTTGTATTAAAGTTTATGAGCTAAGAGGTTAAAAATGATGAACTGGAAAATGCTCCTAAGACGTTATTTAATGTTAGATATTTTAAAAGGCATGGGACTTGTCTTTAAAAATATGTTGCGCCCTAAAGTAACGCAAATGTACCCAGAAGAGAAAAACCCAGAGCTTCATCGCTTTCGTGGGGAGCATGCATTGCGTCGTTACCCAAATGGGGAAGAGCGTTGTATTGCTTGTAAACTTTGTGAAGCTGTTTGCCCAGCGCAAGCTATTATTATTGAGGCTGAACCTCGTGAAGATGGCTCTCGTCGTACAACAAGGTACGATATTGATATGGTTAAATGTATCTATTGTGGCTTATGTGAAGAAGCTTGCCCTGTTGATGCGATTGTTGAGGGACCAAACTTTGAGTTTGCCGAACTAGAGCGTAAAGATTTGTACTATACAAAAGAAAAGCTTTTAGAAAATGGTGATAAGTGGGAAGTTAAAATTGCTGAACGTTTGCGTAAAGATGCGCCATACCGTTAAGCTAAGAGGATTAGGAAAATGTTAGAAAATATATTTAATAATTTTGCAGACATTATGTTTTTTGCCTTTTCGGCCTTTTTGCTGATTGGTGCATTGGGCGTTATTATGTCTAAAAACCCAGCTTATTCAATTTTATGTATGATTTTAAGCTTCTTTAATGCTTCTGGCTTATTTATTTTAATGGGCGCAGAGTTTTTAGGCTTGCTGCTTGTTATGGTTTATGTTGGCGCTATTGCTGTTATGTTTTTGTTTGTGCTGATGACAATTGATATTGATTTTGCAGAACTTAAAACAGGCTTTGCCAAGTATGCGCCGTTTGGTTTGTTTGTGGGTGCTGTACTTGCTTTTGAAATTATTTTTGCAATCCAGGGCGGATTGTTTTCTGGCTTAAATTCATTGCAAGAAACAGCCGCTCTTTCTGGTGCTGAGAAATCTAATATAGAACAAATTGGTGCCGTTATGTTTACGCAATATGTGTTGCCGTTTTTAGCTGTTTCTATTGTTCTTTTAATTGCAATGGTGGGAGCTATCTGCTTAACACACAGAAAACGTACCGATGTAAAAAGGCAGGATATTAATAAACAACTTTCACGTACACGTGAACAAGCTGTTGAGCTTAAAACTGTTAAGCCAGGCGAGGGGATATAATAATGACTTTAACTGTTGGTTTAGAACATTACCTAAGTTTATCTGCAATTTTGTTTTGCTTAGGTATGGTGGGTATTTTTATTAATCGTAAAAATGTCATTCTTATTCTTATGTGTTTAGAGCTTATGTTGTTGGCTGTAAATATTAATTTTGTTGCTTTTTCAAGCTTTATGCAAAACATTCAGGGGCAAATCTTTAGCTTCTTTATTTTAACAGTTGCAGCAGCAGAAATTGCAATTGGCTTGGCAATTTTAACATTGTTCTACCGTAATAGAGGTTCGATTGAAGTTGATCAATCGACTATGATGAAGGGATAATTGATGATGGTAAACTTAGCTTTTACACTTGTTTTACTGCCGTTATTTACGTCAATTATTACAGGTTTATTTGGTCATAAAATGGGTGAACGTAACGGTATGATGCTTTCTACTGTTGCGGTGGTAATCTCTTTTATTCTTTCAGCTTACTTATTTGTTGAAATTGCTATTTTGGGTAAACCTTCTATTGAGGCGGATTTGTATTCTTGGATACAGGTAGGTCAAATAGATGTAAGTTTTGGTGTGCTTGTTGATAAATTAACCTCGGTTATGCTTTTAGTTGTAACATCTGTTTCTGCTATGGTGCATATTTATTCTTGGGGTTATATGAGCCATGACAAATCTAAAACACGTTTCTTTAGTTATTTAAACCTGTTTACATTTGTGATGTTAAGCTTAGTTTCTGCAAATAACATGGTGCAAATGTTCTTTGGTTGGGAAGGTGTTGGTTTAGCTTCTTATCTACTTATTGGTTTTTGGCATCATAAAGATTCGGCGAATAAAGCTTCGATGAAAGCATTTATTGTAAACCGAGTGGCAGATTTATTCTTGATTTTAGCACTTATTACAACATTAGATGTGTTTGGCACTTTTAATTATGCAGATATTTTCGCGTCTTTAGATGCTGTAAAAGAACAAACCTATACATTCTTTAATTATGATGTAAACGTGCTTGTGTTAATTACGCTGTTTTTACTTTTAGGTGCTATGGGTAAATCTGCACAGTTTGGCTTCCATACTTGGTTGCCAGATGCGATGGAAGGCCCAACACCTGTTTCTGCGCTTATCCATGCGGCAACAATGGTAACGGCAGGTGTGTTCTTAATAGCCCGTATGTCGCCAATGTATGAACTTGCAGGCCCTGTATTACAGATTGTTGCGATTGTTGGTGGTGTGACTGCTATTTTTGCTGCAACAATTGGTTTAACGCAAACAGATATTAAGCGTGTTATTGCTTACTCGACATGTTCTCAATTGGGTTATATGTTTTTTGCGTTGGGTGTTTCTGCTTATACGGCGGCAATTTTCCATCTGATGACACATGCGTTTTTTAAAGCGATGCTTTTCTTAGGTGCGGGTTCGGTTATCCATGGCTTATCAGATGAACAGGATATGCGCAAGATGGGGCGTATCTGGAAGCTTATGCCTGTAACCTATGGTTTAATGTGGTTAGGTTCTTTAGCGCTTGCAGGTGTACCACCTTTTGCTGGATTCTTCTCTAAAGACTTTATTTTAGAGTCTGCATTTATGAGCCATACACCTTTAGGCACTGCGCTTTATTGGGTTGGTGTTACCGCAGCCTTTATGACAGCTTTTTATAGTTTCCGTCTGTTGTTTATGACATTCCACGGTAAAGATAACGTAGAAAAAGAGGTAAGAGAGCATGCGCATGAGTCTCCTAGAGTCATGGTTTGGCCTATGTTGTTCTTGGCATTAGGCGCGGTTTTCTCGGGTTATTTGGGAATGAGTATGACTCATACAGATTGGTGGCAAGGTGCAATATATATTAATGAAGAAATTCATGTAGGTGTTGTTGATGCTCACCATATACCTCCGCTATTTAAGTATTTGCCTTTAGGTGTTGTTTTTGTTGGTATTTTACTTGCTTATGTTATGTACTTTAAGGGCACAAACATACCGCAAAAACTTGCAAATGCAGTTAAGCCTCTATACCAATTTTCTTTACGCAAATGGTATATTGATGAAGTTTATGAAGCTTTGATTGTGAACCCAGTAAAGGGTTTAGGTAAGGCTTTGTGGCAAGGTGGTGATGTGAATACGATTGATCGTTTAGGCCCAAATGGTGTTGCTTATGTAACAGCTAAAACGGGGCAGGCGATCCGTAAATTACAAAGTGGCTTTATGTACCACTATGCCTTTATTATGATTTTAGGCCTTGTTGGCTTAGTAACTTATTTTGTGATGATGTAGGAGCGTACACATGGAGTTTCCGATTCTTTCAACCCTAACATTTTTGCCGCTTATTGGTGCAATACTCATCTTTTTCTTTTTAAATGGTGAGCGTGAGGTTGTGAACCAAAATGCACGTCAGCTTGCGTTTTGGATTTCTACTGTAACTTTTTTACTTTCTGTTGTGTTGATGCTTAACTTTGATATAACAACAGCGCAAATGCAGTTTGTTGAAAAGTTAAGCTGGATTCCTGCTTTTAATATTCATTACCATATGGGTGTGGATGGGATTTCTGTATTATTTGTGATGCTAACAGCACTTTTAACACCGCTTTGTATTTTGGTTTCTTGGAAAGCAATTCAGCGCAATGTTAAAGGCTACATGGCCGCCTTTTTGATGTTAGAAAGCTTTGTAATTGGTGTCTTTTGTGCGTTAGATATGGTGCTCTTTTATGTATTCTGGGAGGCAATGCTTATACCAATGTTTATTATTATTGGTGTTTGGGGCGGTGAAAACCGAGTGTATGCGTCGTTAAAATTCTTCCTTTATACATTTTTAGGTTCTGTGCTTATGTTGGTGGCGATGCTTTATATGTATGGCCAAACAGGCGGGTCTTTTGATATTACAGCTTTACCAAGCTTATTGGAGCTCTCTCCGTTAGAGCAAAAGCTTATTTGGCTTGCCTTTTTTGCCGCTTTTGCCGTTAAAGTACCAATGTGGCCAGTGCATACATGGTTGCCAGATGCCCACGTACAAGCGCCAACAGCAGGTTCGGTTATTTTGGCGGGTGTGCTACTTAAAATGGGTGCTTATGGCTTTTTACGCTTTAGTATGCCGATGTTGCCTGAAGCTTCTGCTTTGTTTGCGCCGATGGTGTTTTGGCTTTCTGCCATTGCTGTTGTTTACACAGCTTTGGTTGCTTTAATGCAAACGGATATTAAGAAGATGATTGCATATTCTTCTGTTTCTCATATGGGTTTTGTGACTTTGGGTATTTTTGCCGCAACGCAGGAAGCTGTGCAGGGTGCGATTTTACAGATGGTAAACCATGGTGTTGTTTCGGCTGCTTTGTTTATGCTTATTGGTGTGATTTACGAACGTATGCACACCCGTGATATTGTAAAATTTGGTGGCCTTGTAAAGGTAATGCCTGTTTATGCACTTGTGATGATGTTCTTTACAATGGC
>JAAZVW010000049.1 GCA_018623135.1 Pseudomonadota bacterium | reverse complement strand
CTTTTAAGGTCGGTAGATGGTGATGAGGATTATATGATTTCTTATTATGCGAAGCCGCAAGCATATCCTTATAAAATGCGTTTAGATACTTTTTATATTGATGGCTGGAAAATACCCCAAACGCAAATGTTGTATGCCAAGCCGATGCCAGAAAGATTGTCAGAACAAGAAGCTAAAATTTTTTATGAAAAGTGGCACCTGGCTAAAGATAAAGGCTATGAAGCTTTTATTGAAGCTTTAGGTGAGAATGCGCTTGAGGATATGTTTGAAAAGGGTGTGACTCTTATTCCGACTTTTGAGGCATGTAATGGTTATAATAAAGTTTCTGCTGATTTTGATTTAGAGGATTATTACCCAGGCAGAGCAGTGCTTGATTTACATAAGGTTGTTGAGTCACGTGTTTCTGATTTGCCAGAGGGGACAATTATTGAGGTGCGCAGGCCTGGTGTGATGATGTCACACCGTATTGAGCCTGCTGAGGTGGTTGTAAGTGATGGCAGTAATTACAGAAGCCCACATGGTGATATGCGCCCAAGTTATCCTAATTTGAAATATCCGCATCAGCGTATCTCAAGCCAGTGGGGTGCGGTATGGGTGCCAACAAAGCCTCAGCATTTTGAGCCACCTGCAATTTGGGGTTGGGATGAAAAAACGAACCATTTTGTGCAACTAAAAGGCCCGATGTGGGATCCTTTGCATTATTATTATGAATCTGTTACTAAAGTGGCAGAGGTATATAAAAAAGGCGCAATTAAGGGCTCTGCAGGTTTATATGCTGTGCCAGAAGAGATGAAATTGAAGTTTTATCCAGTTAAAGAGATGAGGCATATGGATGTTGTGGCGACATCTGAAGAACAGCAACAAGCTTGTTATATGAATAGCCATATTTTCTCAGTTGATCTGGATAAGATTGTGGTTACTGTTGGTTACCATCCGCTACCTGAGAATATGGATTATGAGCTCTCTCCTTATTGGTTTGCTTATTTAAATCCGCAAGCGCGTCAAAATGATGAAGTGCCGATACAGATGACGGATAAACTTACGCCTGTTATTTCTTCAGCTGTGGCAGCTTCGGAATATAAATCGTACATTGATCTTGAAAATGCCGTTTCTTGGCTTAAAGATGAGGGTTTGTATGAAGAATTAAGCGGTGACACTTATGAGGATTATCCGCAGTTGAAATTTTACCAAGGTATGGGTACGCCAGAGGAAGCTTTGGATGAGACTTTTGTAAATGTATCACCACCTTTTGCAGGGGGGGAATATCCTAAAGCTTTAGATATTTACCCTGAGCTTAAAGACCATGCTGGCATGGAAAAAGTGGCGCAGGGATGCTATAAACTATGGCTGGAAATGCGCCAAGCAGCGGTGTCGATGGCAAACCAGCGGTTACGACTGTTTAAGGACGATATTGTGGCGTATATTACACCTTATTGGTATGTCGGTTACCAAGAGCAGACGTATTTTGAAGAAGAGGAGTTTGAAGAACAAGCTTCTAAACCTGTTTCTAACGTGGCAATTATGGGTGTGGGTGAGCTTTAAGTTAGTTGCGACATTTTAGCAACGGGTACTTTTAAAAGTAGTTACTTGGTTAGACAGTTCGTTGCTTTATTTGTTTAAAAAGGGTAGTCTTAGAGCTTAAGTAGACTACCCTTTTTGTAGTTTAAGAGCATAAAAAATAACAGAACTGGCGTTTTGAGGAGCTGCTTTCATGTCAAATGAGCAGGCTAAAAGCCCTATTGATCAATTAAAAGATAAATTTAATGCCTTGCCTAAACAACAGCAAATGGCTGTTATTGGTGCGGGTATCTTTTTTGTTTTCGTATTCTTATTTGGACGAGGTTCGGGTGAGCAAGATATTGTTGTGCCCCAACAACAAGTTAAAGTGCAAGAGCAGCGCTTAGGTGGTGGACAGCTTTCTGGTACGCGCACAAGCTTCCAAGAGACTGTGGATGAGGGCGATAACTTTGCCGCGCCAAGGTTAAATGATGAGGCGTTGCGTCAGGGCTACTTTCAACGTCAAGAAGAGATTTTACAAGATCGATTAGATCAGGTTGAAGAGTTGAAAAATCAGCTTGAAAGTAAAAGTAAAGAAAATGAAAATCTTGTACGTAAGCTAGAAAACATGAGTGCCCGTGTTGAGGCTGTTTTGGATGAGCAATTAAAGAAAATTGACCAACAAAACAAACGCTATAAAGCGGACATGGAACGTATTGCCAAACAAGCACAAAATCAACGATTTGCCCCAGGAAAACAAGAGACTGGTGCAGAAGGTTATAGTCAGCAATTTGCGCCACAAGCACAAGCAGTAAGGCGTGAGATTAAACCAATTCAACAACATTACCAAGGTGGAGGACGCCCAGGTGCGCCAAATGTTGATCCGAATCAGGCGTTGTTTCAGGCAACTGTGGGTGCGGCAACAAATGGTCGTTTAGGTGCGGATGATATTGATAATACTGAGGCGCAGCCAGAGCCAGAACCAGCACCATTTTTACCGCCAATTGGTTTTGTTAAAGGGCGTTTGTTAAATGGTGTAGATGCCTTAACAAGTGGTGCTTCAACGCCTGCATTGGTGCGTATTGAAGGCGCGTATAAAACAGCCATGAATTCAACAGTTGTGTTAGATGGTTGTTTTGCGATTGCTGAGTTTCAGGGTGATATTGCAACAGAACGTGCTTCGGGGTCTTTATCTCGTATGACATGCGTGTACCCGGACCAAGGTGCTGTAACTTATAATATTGCAGGTTACGTTGTTGACTTTGAAGATGGTATTGTGGGCTTACCTGGTATTTTCTATGAAGGTGATGGTAACCGTTTAGCCGCGGCTATTGCTGCTGACTTTGCTTTTGGTTTGACTCAGGTTGTTGTGGATAACCAACAAGAAACAACGACAAATGATGAAGGTACTGAACGTGAAGTGCTGACAGGCGATGAAGCTAAAGCAAGCCTAGCAGGTGGTGCAGGTGAAGCTATTGGTAGTTTGCGTGATTACTTAAAAGAGCGCGCAGAGCGTATTACGCCGTTTATTCGAATAGAAGCGAGACGTCCGATTCATATGGTTATTTTAAGTGGCCAAGAATTTAGAGAACAAGGCCGTGCGTGGACAACACTTTTTGAGGGTAAGTAAAATAATGCATAAATTTGTACTTTTATCAGCTGTTTTAGCAATTGCTATTGGTGTTTCGGCGTGTAGCCAGACGCGTAAAGGCGGGGCTCTACCGTTTGAAGAGAAGGTTTCTATGGATGATGCATTGGATTTTGCACAGGCAAATGGCTCTTCTGGGTCTATGTCCAATAGTCCTATTCAGGGTATTAGGGGATTAGCCGCTGGTGCGGTAAGGCCTGCTGTTGAGCGCCCGTCTTACGTGCCAGAAAAAGAAATGGCTTTGGTAACACCACCTAAAACAATTTTAGTTTGGACTTTCCCTCATGTGACGGAAGATAATGTGCGCCAGTTTGGTAGCTGGTCTACGATTTTCTTGAATGACCGTTATGAGTGGGTGAAGCCAACAAACGAATTAAGTATTGATCAAACGCGTTCAGGAGGCATGTATGGGACTCTTCCGCGATGAGGTTTATACTCAGAATAGAAGTTACCGTTTAGGTGAAGAACTTCCTTATTTTGAGTTTGATAACGACCCAGATTCACTTTATTACCGTTACCATCTTTTAGAAGATGGCTCTTTAGGGATTTGCTGGAAAACAAATGTCCCTGGTTCATATTCTTTTGATAATGGACATCTTACAACAACAAATGAATGGCGTACTTTTGTAGAAGGTTTGCCAACAGGTTTTGAAGCGCAGATGATTATTACATCAACGAATGACTTGCGCCGTAAGATGAAACCTTATTTAAAATCTCAAGCGCCAAATGAAAAAGCAATTACGTTGCGTAAATCTCGTGCAGAGAAGCTAATTGATTCAGGTAAGTATGGTTATTTACAATCTGTAAATTCTCGTACAATGCTACGAGATACGAGTATGGTGATTTGTGTACGTACACCACCTTCTGAAGAAATGCTTGGTATTTTACAGCATGTCATTGGTGCTGTGTTTGCGGTTGTTAAATTAGCGGCTTCTTTTATTGGCCCCCTAGAGCAAATGCTTACTGGTATTTTAGATAAAGCGATTAAGGCTCAGTTGGGTGAGTTTAGAGAAGTGGTGATGTCTGCTGAAACGACGCTTACTTCGCTATTTGAACTGGAACGTATGTCGTTAGAAGATCTTAAAGCTCATTATTGGACCGCGATGTGCCCTTCTTATCGAGAAGATGAGCAAGATGAGCGTATAGACCCTCATGTGCCAATTAAAGACCAAATGTTGCCGTTACCTATTGAGCAAGATTTTGATATTGTGAAAATGGGTGATGATTACCATGGTGTGATTATGCTTGCTTTGATGCCAGATGCTGTTGCTACAGATTATTTGGGTATTATTAGGCGGGTTTCACCAACGCAAACAACATTTTTCTGTAATATGCGCCAAGCGAATCAGGGTGCAGAGCAAGTTTCTTTAACGGTTAACGCTGCGATTAGACAACGTATGGCTTCTGTTTTTAATAGAGAAGAAGCGCAGATTGTTCAGCAAGAAACCTCCCAAGTAAAGCACCGTATGTTTGAAGGTAGGCGTATTATGTATGCGCAAGTTGGTGTGATTGTGCACGGTTATTCGCGCCAAGAAGTTGAAGATACATTGCTGCGTATTAACTCTGCTTTTAAAAAGCTTTCTGTTGTGCCAGATATTGAACGCAGTATGACATTACAGGCGATTACTTATTCTTGGCCATTGGTGTTTAGAAATAAATACGCGAAGCCATTTGCGCGTTCTCGTCGTGTCCTTTCCGATGATTTATGTGATCTATTACCACTTCATGGGCATTGGGGTGGTCACACGCGTACGCAGGCTGTTTATACAAACAGGGATGGTGAGGTAACTTATTTTGACCATACGCACCCTGAATTTGTGAACTGGCACTATGTAATTACTGGTACATCGGGTTCGGGTAAATCCTTTGCGGTTGTTGACTTGACGCTACAGCTTTGGGCTGGTGGTGTTCAGAAGCAATACCTGATGACGATTAAAGATGACTACGATCGCTTTGCAGAGACTTTAGGTCGCCTTATTTTGGTGGATGTAGACAGACCAGATGCTTGTATTAACCCTTATGCGGGTGAAATGACAAAAACACGCCTGCAAAGTTGGGTAGGTTCATTAGACCTTATGCTTAAAGGTGGCGCTGGTGGCCAAACATCTCAGGAAGAGTATCGCTTATTAGAGCTTGTGATTCAATACGCTTATGAGCTTGTAAAAGAAGGTGATGTTTTACGCCCTTCTGTGATTCGTGAAGCGTTCCAAAAATATCCGTATGGTTCTATTGAGGCTCGTGATGCGGGTTTGCGTTGGGCAGATATTTTAGGTTCTTACTGCCAAGGTGGTATTTACGGTAAAATGTTTGATGGGCCACCTTCTGTAACAGAAAAAGATGGTTTGGTTGTCTTTAACTTGCAAAACGTGCTGAATGAAAAAATTTCTGACGTTATTGTGAACTCTATTTTTAACATGCTTGATAACGTGATGTATCAGGGTGACCGTAAAGAGCGTAAGCACTTGCTTGTGGATGAGATGATTTCAATGATCAACTCTTCTGGTGGTGCGGCTGTTGCAGGCCAGCTTAAACGAGCGTTCCGTACTTATCGTTCTTTAAACTGTATGTGTGGTATTGCGACACAAAATGAGGAAGATTTAACCTCAGATGTTGGTCAGGCCATTATTGGTAACATTACAAAGCGTATTATGCTTAAGCCACGTAAAGAAATGATCCCGATGCTTTTACAATCATTAAGCTTAAGAGGGGATCGTCATCAGGCGAACTTAGAAAGTTTAGAGACGCGACCAGGTTATTATTCTGAGTTTTATTTAATGTCACCACATGGTGAGGTGGTGTGCCGATTGCTAACGGATAGGCTTTCTTATGCGTTATCAACAACAACGCCAGATGACACGGCTGAAATCCAGCGCTTAACCAAAGAAAATGGTGGCGATGCTTGGGCGGCTGTTGTGAAATTTAGTGAAATTTATCCAAATGGTGTGCGTGCAGCCAAGGCTGCTCAAGAACAATAAGGTATATTGAAGATGGTTCTGAAACGTAAACTCCCGTCAAAACAAGGTTTAACGGATAAGCAAGAAAACAAAGGTACATCGGGTACAGACTTTGTAGCGGATGATTTTCCGGAATCTCCGAATAAACAAACAAAAACACCTGATGTAGCTGCTGAGTCTTCTGCTTTTGCTGAGGATATGATTGCGTCTGAACCTAAAGATTTGCCAGAAAAAGATTTTACAGAATCAGAAGATGTTTTTGATGATGTGACAGCTGCTGTGCCAGAGGATGATTTTGCTGATTTTGATGCAAGTGATTTTACAGAGGCGCGTTCGGTTGATTCTCCGCATGAATTAACAGCGGCGCAAGAAGGCGCTGCAAAAGATTTTGTGAACCCAGATTCTGACTATGACCCGGCGCAGGAACCAGAATTTAATAAAGTGCAATATCATACTGAGTCTGATGAAGAATCTCAGATTGGTCAGCCTACAGCGTCTTTAGATGCGGGCGATGATTGGGATTTAGACCCTGCTTCTTTTATGAGTGAAGAAGTGAAAAAAGAAGAAATCACACCAGAAGATTCGAAGCCCGAAAAAGCTGGGCAGCCTTGGCAAGCACCACATGCAGGTAGTGCGCCAGAAATTCCACAAAGCCAGCCTGCTGCGGCTTCTAAAAGCAATCCTTTTGCCGCGCTTATGTCTTTATTGTTTATTGTAGGGCTTTTTGGCGGGTCTTATTATGTTTTTGAAAACAAAGAGAAATTTACAGAAATTTTTGCCAGATGGACAGGTGCTTTAAATGAAGTTTCTGCTGAATTGCCTGCGCAAGAATTGGCAATTGATAGCGCAGCTGGTTATCCGAATGCTCAAGATGACTTAACACCTGATGAAGTTGTTGTGATGCCATCTGCAGAGAAAACAGATATTCAGATTAAAGACCGTCAACCTGCTATGGGTGGGGGAGATGGTTCGGGCACAGGTACGCCTGCTGCTGTCGAACAAGGCCAAGTTATTGCCACAACTGAAGATGATATTTTAGACCAAGATAAAACTGCTGATGTTGATATTATGCCTGCCGATGAGGCGGAAAAAGCAAAAGCAGAAGAAATGCCTAAAGAGGTAAGTGCTTTTGCAGCGCTTCAGGCGGCTATTATGAAAAAGCGTGAGCAAAAGAATGAAAAGAATGAGATTTCTGAATTTGATGAGCTGATGAATGAGCCTGTTAATATGAAGGAGCTTGGTAAGTTAGAGCGTCGTGAGCGTGTGCTAGATATGCGTCAGCAGCTTAATAAAGAGTTGCGGGCTTATAGGCAAACGCTTACAAAATATGATGATGCTTCTTTAATGCCTAAGCCAGGTGAGTTTTTTAGTGGTGAATATAGTGACCAGCTAAGGCGCACACGTCAACAAGAAAATGGATTAGACCCAGAATATGCTGATGAAAGTATTATACCAAAACTACAGGCCCCAGAAACACCAGGCGTGCGTACGCTTAACGCCTTTGAAGAGTATATGAGTGAGCCTGAGCGACAAAAAATACGTATGCCTAAAAACTTAGACCCTTGGGTTGCGGGTAATTTGTTTCCGCCACTTGAACTTTTATCAATTGTTCCTAACTATGGCATTATCGCCTTATTAGGTTCCGAAGAAGGTGTGCTTCTTTTAGGTGATGAAGTTAAGGGCTGGGAACTTGTTTCTGCAGAGCAGACATATGCGGAATTCCGTAAAGGTAAACACAAAAAAGTATTGAGTTTAGAACATGCGAATAGATAACATTGAACAAATCAAAACTATTGGTGAGGAGTACGGTTGGGATGATCGTACCATTGAAGACGCCTTAGCTGATGCCATTCGACTATGTTATGCCGATAGAGGTATGTTGGTTGAAGTTGATGTGAATATGAAAGACCAAAGTATTTCAGCACGTCGCTTTAGTGGTTATGGTGATTCTGGTATTTGGGTTGATATTCGTGACCCTATTATGCCAAATGTTAAAATGTTTCTGCAAGTTATGGAAATGCAACAATGGGGCGATGGCTCCCCTGGTCGGTTGGTTGAAGGTGAGGTTGCAGGCCACCGTGATGGCGGTGTGATTTACCGTGTGCTTAACCAGCATGTTTTTGTGCCAGAAAATCTACTTTCTGTTGCTGATTACCATAAACGCCCTGAAGTGGGTGACCAACAGGTTATTGCTTTGTGTGCAACAAAAGATACAGCGGGCATGAGGCAGGGTACACGCCGTGGTATGGAATTTGTTGCAGCAGTAATGGATGTTTATGCGCCAGATACGGTAAAAGGATTGTGGATGGGTGCTTCTAACTCTTGGGCTGTGGTGCGCATGAGCGAAGAAGATATGGAAACATGGCTTGAAAATGGTGGTGTTAATGTAAAACATTTACAAAAAGTTATGGGTATTCGTCGTATTACTTTGCTACCAGCAGGTAAGGGTGAAACAGAGCAAGAATGCAAGGATGATGAAATTCGTAACTTTATTGGTAATGCATGGAAAGATTGTGATATTGTAGAATTAACGCCGGAAAAAGTTGTGATACATACACCGTT
>JAAZVW010000017.1 GCA_018623135.1 Pseudomonadota bacterium | reverse complement strand
GTTTAGCATAAAGCCCTAATCTAAGGCAGTTAAACCCAAACACCATACCTTTTAAAAGAGGATCGCTGTTATGCTTATGCAACAGTTTAAACAATCCGAATCCGGCAATGCCGTACAACATTTTACCGATGCTGATCGCCTGTTTGTGGAAGTCGAGTTTGCGCAATCCCCCACAAATATGGGCATTAAACTTGCCGAACGTACAGAAGCAACCACGGCAGATATTACCACCGCCATCGGGCGCTTGTACATTCTCTCTTGCTTTGAGCAAGATCAAACCATCGCCCAAAATTATCTGGCACAGGCCAAAGAGCTTGTCGCCTATATTGAACAAATCTAACGACAACCCACAAAAAAACCGCTATTAAGGCGGTTTTTTTTATTCTGTAAACATCGCTTTACGACGCCCATCTGCAAAAACAATTTCAATGTTAGTTTGCTCTGTATGAGCAGATTTAACCAACTGCCCCTTATCATCCATCACCCGGGCATAGCCTTTTTCAAGCGGTGCATCTGGGTTAAGGGCCATCAACATACGCTCCAGTTTTATAACATCTTGGCTTTTTTGGTGCACAATTTTGGGCACATCTATACGCATTAAGCGCTGCTCAACTGTCTCTAAACGATATCGAGGTTTTTCCGACATACGCGCACCAGAAAGCATTATCTTTTCTGACAATCTCTCAAACTTATTCTGCATCTCTGTCAGTTTTTTATAAGGTGCTTGCTCTAAACGCTGTTGTGTCTGCGCTAATCTTAACGATTGCTGTGCAATAAAGGATGTTAACAGGCGTGGCGTCAACCGCCCTTCAAGTCTCAAGAACTTTTCTTTTTTTAAAGTAAACTGATGCATAAAGCGTTGTTTTAATTTATCTTCTACATCATCCACACGCTGTTGGGCACGCCCCAGCATGTCCTCTGGCTGTGGCAATTTACTACTCAAAACTTCTAAATGCTTTATTTGGTAATTAATGCGCCCCTGTATAGCTTGTAAAAGCTGGTTTGCACGGGTTGCCAATGTTGTTTTAAGCTCGCGCTCTACAGGCACCGCCATTTCCATCGCCGCAGTTGGTGTCGGCGCACGCCTATCCGCTGCATAATCACACAAAGTAACATCAGGCTCATGCCCTACACCAGAAATAATCGGGATATCAGAATTTGCAACAGCCCGCACCAAAAGCTCTTCGTTAAAAGCCCATAAGTCTTCTAAACTACCGCCACCTCGGGCCACAATAAGTACATCAGGCCTCGGAAAGGCTATACCGCCAAACTTATTAAATCCTTCTATCGCTTCTGCAATTTGCTCTTTGGCGCCAACACCCTGCACCGCTACAGGCCATAGTAACAAATGGCGCATACCTCTGTCTTTTAACCTATGCAACATATCTTCAATCACAGCACCCGTTGCAGAGGTGATTACACCTATCGTATTCGGTAAATAAGGGATTTCTTTTTTGCGACTTTCATCAAACAGCCCCTCTTTGGTTAGAGCCTCTTTACGCTCTTCAAAAAGCTGCATCAGCGCACCAATCCCTGCAGGTTCTATACGATCAATCACCAACTGATATTGGCTTCTACCTGGGTAAGATGTTAATCGCCCATAAGCAACGACCTGCATGCCTTCTTCTATTTTCGCCTTAATACGTTGTGCAGCAGAACGCCAGACGACAGCATTAATAACTGCTTGGTCATCTTTAAGGTTAAAATAAATATGCCCCGAACTATGTTTTTTTAAACTAGAAATTTCACCTTCTACAGCAAGGCGGGGGAACCCATTTTCCAGCTTATACTTAATTTGATTAGCAAGCTGACTAACAGAATACACATTATCTTTGGTCGTATTCTTGTTATCTTCTGAGTCTTTCTTTTGCTGCCCTTGTGGAGGGACAAAATCAAACAAGTCCACTATTTTTCACCACCAACTTGCATCACCACCATATACTCTGGCTGTAAATACTTTTGAGCTGCATTATTAACATCTATAAGGCTTACTTCCTGAATACGTTTCACCCAAGTTTCTAAATAATCAAAAGGCACATTTTCTGTTTGCATCATACTTAAATAGCCCAAAAGCTTATCGCTTGTATCCAAGCGCATAGGGAATGAACCTGTTAGGAAATTAATAGCATTTTTATATTCCGCTTGCGTAATTCCTTTACGCTTAATTTTTTTCATTTGCTCTTTAACTAAAGTAATAGCTTTTTGAGCCGAGGCATTTTTGGTTTGCAACCCAACAACAAAAGCACCCTTATGTGGCATAGGCTCAAAATAAGAATAAACAGAATAAGCCAAACCATTTTCAACGCGTACCTTTTGCATAAGGCGAGAAGAAAAACCACCGCCGCCAAGAATATAGTTCATCACATAAGCCGCAAAATAATCAGGGTTATCACGCGATAGCCCCAAATGACCTAAAAGAATATGCGACTGTGGAATCGGGCGAGAAATACGTGTAAAAGTCGGGAAGCGCTCTTCTGGGGCTTTTGTCATTTTATATGCTTTACCCTTTGGCATATCATCAAAAGCTTTATTAATAAGCGTTTTTAATTCTTCTGGTTTAATATCACCCACAACAGCAATATGCATATTTTTATAACCAAGCATACGCTCTTTGTATTGCTTAACATTTTCAATCGTAAAATCTTCAACCGTTCGCATATAACCTGTTGTTGGCTGACCATAACCATGAGCACCATAAAGCTGTAAGTTAAAACCCCTAGCTGCCAAATAAGATGCATCTTCTTGGCTTTGTTTTAAACCTGCCAAAAGGCTACTTTTTAAGCGTTTAGCATCTTGAACATCTAGCCTTGGGCGCAAGATCACATCAGCTAAATAACCAAAAGCTTCTGACTTATATTCTGAAAGCGTTTTTAAAGAAAATGTAACATTAAGCTTATCTGCTGACGCACCTAAACCAATGCCTTTATCCTCTAAAGCTGTTGCAAATTCTGCCTTAGGTAGTTCCTCGGTTGCTTCAGACATTAAATCAACGGCAAAAGAAGCCAATCCTTCTTGCCCTTTTTTATCAAAAGCACTACCTGCACGAAATGTAACCTGTGCAGAAACCATCGGCAAGCTATGACTTTCCACCAACCAAACTTCACCAATTTTTGTCTCAACCTTCTGAATATCTACAGCAAAAGTTTGAGTACTTAAAAACACCGCAAATAACGCTATAGCGCGCAATAAATAACTCATTATTTTTCCTCCTCTGGCTGTAAAATACCCGTAGTAGATCGATCCTTAACCAAATACGTACGTCCCACACGTAGTACTTCTTCTGCGCGTACACGGTCAATAGCCACAAGCCAATCATCAAACTTTTTAAGCGCACCACCTGCCACTAAAAAACGACCCAAACGCAATGCCGTATTAAAAACAGAATCTCTTGCATAAACATCTGCCGCTTTTAATTTAACAGCCGCGCGTTTAATTTCTTGCTCTGTAACACCTTCTGAGAAGAACGTGGCGATGGCTTTATCTAATGCTTGTTCTGCATCTATAATATCCACCCCTTCTTTAGGTTGCAGATAAACAGAAAAACTAGATTCACCGCGAGAAATGGCATAGTAATCTGTAGAAACAGAATCGGCAATATTTTGCTCAAGCACGAGCTTGCGGTAGAGATAAGAAGTCTCAGACCCGCCTAAAACTTCTGCTAAAAGAGTAAGTGGTAGCGCATCTTTAGCACCTGTATCTTTTCCTGCGACACCCGCAAATAAGCTTGGCGCACGGTACATACGGTAAAGCAACGAAATTTTTGCCTGCTTATCCTTTTTCATGTAACGAATTTCATGACTACGCGGGGGCTCTGCCGTAAAAGGCTTAATTTTGACCTCTCTTTTAGGGATGTGCGCATAGTGTTTTTCAACCATTGGCAACGCCTCTTTCATGGTAATATCACCAACCAAAATAAGCGTTGCATTATTTGGTGCATAGTATTGTTGCCACCAGTTTTGAGCATCTTCTAAACTAAGCGCCTTTATATCTTCACGCCAACCAATAACAGGGTTTCCATAAGGGTGTTTTGCATAATGTTTGCGTACTAATTCCTCATAAAAACGACGCATTGGTTTAGATTCAACACGCATGCGTCTTTCTTCTAATACAACCTGTTTTTCTGGTTCAAAATGCTCGGCATCTATCTTTAGGTTGGCCATACGGTCTGCCTCCATCTCTAGAGCCAGCTCAATTTTATTTTTAGCCATTTTTTGGTAGTAAGCCGTATAATCGTAAGACGTAAAAGCATTATCTTGCCCACCACTTGCAGCAATACGCTTAGAAAATTCACCCGCAGGAATTTTATCCGTACCTTTAAACATAAGGTGCTCTAAGAAATGTGCTAAGCCTGTTTTACCTGCAACTTCATCTGCCGCGCCAATTGGGTACCAAAGCATAGAGGTTACAACAGGGGCTCTATGGTCTGGCACAACCACAAGCTTCAGACCATTTTCTAGTGTATAACTTTGGTAATCTGTTGTCACAACAGCCTCTGCCCTTACACTTAAAAGCAAAGCAAAAACAGCGAATAAAATACGCATAGCCTATCCCTTATGTTTTTATTATTCTGTTTGGTACATTACTTCCAGAACAGCAGCCAAGACCAAAAAGACTTTTCTTCTGCTTTTTGTTCTGGCTCTTTTTCTTCAGCAACTTCAGCCATTTGTTCTTTTTGAACTGATTGCGTTTGTTCCGCTTTTGGCGGACGTAAATCATAACTTGGTGGCATTGTTAATTGAGGCCCCGCCTTCATGCCAGAAGCATCTGGCGCAGGTGTTGAACAAGCTGCCAAAACCAATGGTAACGCAAGAAGATATTTATACATTATTTTTTCTCCTTTTTAATAAAATCTGTGTAAATAGAATCAACCAAAACAAATGCAACCCCAATAGAAATAGCCACATCTGCAATATTAAACGTAGGGAATTTACCTAACCCTAAATAAAAATTATAGAAATCTAAAAAGTCTATCACAACACCATAAGCAAAACGATCATAACCATTACCAATCGCGCCACCCATAATAAAGGCAAGACCCACTAAACCAAGCTTTGTGGTATCTTTAGCGCCCGACATAAGCCAAATAAGCAAACTTACAGCAAAAGCAAAATAACCTAACAGATGGGGCCAAAAATCAGCTTCTACATTACCGAAAAGACTAAAAGAAACACCACGGTTAAAAGCAAGTGTTAAATTAAACAAGTTTGGGATTACTTCTATACTTTGTGTCGCAAGTTGCTCATAAGCTAGCGTTTTACTCACCCAATCAATTAAGAAAATCCCCAACGCTATAACAAAAGCTGCGCCACGCTTTCTCCAAGCAATTATGCTAAAATCAAACATGGTTTAAGCAACCTCTTCGGCTTTTGTTTCATCCAAAGCTTCTGCACAACGCCCGCATACATCTGTATGAGAAGCGTGAGAGCCAATATCTGAAGCAAACTTCCAACAACGCGGGCATTTTTCACCGGCTGCGATCGTCGCTTTGGCTGAAGTTTCTGTCGCCACTTCAAGCTTCAGCTCAGAAATAACGCAAACATCCGCCATATCAATTGTTGCTAGCAGATCCAGTTTTTCTTGTGGAGCATATAACGTTGCTTGCGCTTCTAAGCCTGAACCAACTTCTTTCGCTGTACGTAACTCTTCAACCTCTTTAGTCACAACTGTACGCATTTGGCGTACCTGTTCCCATTTTTCAATCAAGGCCGTGTTTTGCCATACGTTATCCACTTTATAAAACTCACCTAAGTGAACAGATGTTGTATCTTCACCTTTAAAACTGCGCCACACTTCATCTGTTGTAAATGGAATGATTGGAGATAGGTAGGTAACAAGCGCTTGCAATAAGTGGTATTGCACTGTCTGAGACGCACGACGTTTTGTTGAGTTTGGTGCATCTGCATACAAACAATCTTTACGCACATCAAAATAAAACGATGATAAATCTGTCGAACAGAAATTCATCATTTCTTGTAAGGCACGCTGGAACTTATAGCTCTTGTACCCTTCTTCAGATATTTGAACGACCTGATGCAAACGAGCAAGCACCCACTTTTCAATTTCAGGCATATCATCATAGGCAACAGCATCTTTAGTGATATCAAAATCATACATATTTGAGAGCAAATAACGGAAGGTATTACGCAAACGACGATAAACATCTGTTGTACGTTTCACAATTTCATCTGAAAGGCGCATATCTTCAGAATAATCAGCATTAGCAACCCACAGACGCACAATATCCACACCATATTTTTCAGCAAGTTCCTGCGGCTGAATCACGTTACCAATAGATTTAGACATCTTTTTACCTTCGCCATCGACCACAAAACCATGTGTAAGTACGGCTTTATAAGGCGCCTTATCGTTAATCATCATAGATGTCATTAATGAAGATTGGAACCAACCTCGGTGTTGGTCAGAACCTTCTAAATATAAATCTGCAGGTAATTCAAGTCCAAGGTCAGAGCCTTGTTTTAAAACATGGAAATGCGACATGCCAGAATCAATCCACACATCCAAAATATCTTCTTCCTTCGTATATTCAGAAGCCTTCTCCTGATAAGACTCAGGAAGCAACTCTTCCACAGAAGAATCAAACCATACCTCAATACCTTTTTGTTCAATAAGAGAGGCTACATGTTCAAAAACTTCAGGGTCAGTTAAATATTCACCAGATTCTTTATGCACAAAAATAGTAACAGGCACACCCCAGGCACGCTGACGCGAAATACACCAATCCGGACGACCTTCTACCATGCCCTTAATACGGTTTTCACCATAAGCAGGCACCCAGCCACCTTCTTTACCAATACGTTCAATCTCTGCCAGAGCTTTTTGCTTTAAATTATGCTTATCCATACTAATGTACCACTGGTTTGTTGTACGGAACATAAGCGGCGCTTTAGAACGCCAAGAACAAGGGTAAGAATGGGTCATGTTATATTTTTTAAGTAGCTGACCATTTTCTCTCAGCTCTTTAATAACTGCATATTGAGCATCCCAAATAGATTCGCCTTTAAGCTCAGTTTCTGTAGTTGGTAAAGCCGCCACTTTATTTAAATAGCAACCATCACCACCAACAGGGCACTCAAGCTCCAAATTGTTTTCAACACCAATTTGGAAGTCTTCCTGACCATGAGACGGCGCAATATGGACAAAACCAGTACCCGCGTCTGTTGTCACATGGAAGCCCGAAACAAGAGGCACCTCAAGTGCATAAAATGGATGTTTAACAAAACGACTACGATAATCTTCAGCCGTTGTTTCTTTTACTTTTGTGAATGATTTAATACCTAATTGCGCTGTAAAATCCTCTAGAAGCGCAGCAGCGATATGATATACTTTCCCTGTTGAACAAATCGCATTTTCTTCTACTTCATTTACCTGAATCGCAACATAATCTGTGTCTTCTGCAAAGGCCACTGCTTTATTACCTGGTAACGACCAAGGTGTTGTTGTCCAAATAACAACTGATTCATTTGCAGCATCTGCAAAATCAAAAGCAACATATACGGCAGTCGACTTTTTATCTGCGTATTCAATTTCAGCTTCAGCAAGCGCTGTTTGTTCTACCGTAGACCAATGTACGGGCTTTAAGCCTTTGTACAAATAGCCACCTTCAACAACTTTTGCCATGGCGCGTACAATATTTGCTTCATTTTTAAAATTCATTGTTAAATAAGCATTATCAAAATCAGCAAGTACACCTAAACGGCGCCACTCTTCTTTTTGAATATCTACCCATTTTTGTGCTTCTTTACGACAGCGTTTTTGAATATCTGACTTAGATAAATCTTTTTCAGAAAGACCTTCATCCGCCAAACCCTTAACAACTTTCCACTCAATCGGCAGACCATGGCAATCCCAACCCGGAATAAATGGCGCATTAAAACCCATCATCGTACGACTGCGCACAACAATATCTTTTAGCGTTTTTGAAAGTGCATGCCCCATATGAAGCTGACCATTTGCATACGGAGGGCCACAGTGCAAAATATACTTTGGCGCATCAGCACGTTGCTGGCGTAGCGTTGTATAAACTTGCTCTTCATGCCAGCGCTGAATCCATTTTGGTTCTTGTGTTGGTAAGCCTGCACGCATAGGGAAATCAGTTTGCGGCAGATTAAGGGTATCTTTATAAGACATATTGCTTCCTCAATATTGAATATCATTCACGTAAATTTGCGATGTTCTATATTAAGAAAAAACAACAAAAAAGTATAGTTTTTTTAAGCTTTTTCGCTCAGAAAAACAAAAATAACAAAATTAAAAATGGCTTACATCTATTGGCAACTTTTGTCCAAGCCAAAAAGCACGTTTTTTAAAATCAGTTTTACGGGCAGATGTAACGGGCACCACAACAACTGAAAGCTTTTGATTATTCAACATAAGCCAGGGCACAATAACAGAAAATTCATCCGCTAAAAATGTAAGCTTTAACGCAGGCTCTGAATGACCTTTATGAATAACATCTGAAGATATTTTTACATTAAAACCCATTTGCGCTATTTGTTTTTTTAAGCGCTCGGCAATAGATGATTGCTCACCTGTAAAATACACAAACCCTTCAAATTCTTTTATTTGTTTAAGCCTTGCTATTGCTACCATTATTTAAAACCTCACTCAAAAATATTGATCGTCTTTATTTCGGAGGCAAAGTTCATTTTTTACTTGCTTTTTAAAACGCTTTAAGGCATTTTAGGCAGGTTCTAAATCACTTATGCCGAAGTGGCGGAATTGGTAGACGCGCCAGACTCAAAATCTGGTGAGGCAACTCGTGTGGGTTCGAGTCCCACCTTCGGTACCATTATTTCCACATAGCAACCATTCTGCAATACACACAGATAACCACCAAAAGTTTAAAAAAAATAAACAATTACAACTAAAATAGTTAAAATGTTCATCTTACATGTATTATTGTATGTGTATAACGGAGTATTTTTTAAAGGTCTATACCCCTTTAGATATATTTTTAAGCTATTGTTTTTTATGAAATTTTTAATTTTTCCTAGACATTCTTTGTTTTTTTTCTTAAAACATGCAGTAGAACAAGGCAATTAATTTAGACTAAATTTATGTAATAGGACGCTCTATGAAACAAACGACCGACGCTGTACTCCTACCTTTTACCTTCGACAACATCCCTGTGCGTGGTAAAATTTTACACATTAAAAATATTGACCATCAGGTACAAACACTTGATACAGAAGAGCCTGCGGTGTCACAAGCATTAGCCGAACTATTAACATCCGCTGTTATGTTTAATTCAGATCTTAAAACACCTGCATATGTAAACTTTCAAATCCAGAGTTTTAATAACGAAGGGCATATCCCTCTTATGATCGCTCAGTGCGATGTGGAAAACAATTTACGTGCTTATGTTAAACGCTCTAAAAAAGTCACGACTGAAAATTTTGCAGATGTCTTTTCTAAAAAAGATAGTTTTACAGTAACTGTTTCTGATACAAAAAACCAACAGTACCAATCAGTTGTTGCACTAGATGATCAGTCTATCAGCTCAACAATGGAAGCCTATTACGACCTTTCCATGCAAACAAAAACATACCTACGCACATTCACACATGTAGAAGAAGGTGAAACATCAACAGGCGCCATCTTTTTGCAACAACGTGGCGGCGAGCAAATTTTAGAAGATGACTGGAATCGCCTTGGTCTTATTTTAGACTCAATCAAATCATCTGAAATCATGCCAGGTACACTCTCCCAAGAAGGCTTGCTTTTACGCTTATTTGCAGAAGACAATGTCCGCATTCATGACCCTGAGGCCTATGCTTTTGATGCGGGCGCACACCGAAGCCGCATGGAAAAAGCATTACTAAGTCTTGGTGCAGAGCAATGCAAAGACATTTTAAAAGCAGGACCACTTGAAATTGAAGACCAATTTTCTGGCCAAAAAGAAACCTTTACAGAAGAGAATCTACAAGAGCTTTTTGGCGAAGCGTGGCACAAAAGTGACGGTGAATAGACTTATATAGGCAATCAAAGGCTTATATTAACAAGATTATCCCCTAGAGTTGTTGACCTAGGGGATTTTTTAACGCTAAACTAAGAGCGCTATTAAATTATATTTGTTAAGGAACAACTTGTATTATGTATAAATTACTTGGTCTACTCTTCGTTTCAACAGCTTTGAGCGCTTGTGGTAGCGTCTACAAATCTGCCAATGTAACACGCGTTACAGAAGACGGTCGCACAGAAGTTGTTTCCGAAGTTGAAAGCTATGAAAAAGGCTTTATTAAAGCTTTTCCAGATATTCCAATTCCATCTACACACCGTATTAACCTTGCCAAAAGTGTTATTTACACAAGCCCATCTGTAACTATGGCTAAAGTAACCCTTTCTGGTGGCGGTGATTTAGATAGCCTTTACAGGTTCTTTGAAGAAAACATGGCCGCGAATGACTGGACGATGGTAAATGCTGTGCAATCATCTCAATCATTTATGCACTATGCAAAGCCAGGTCGTTTCACATCTATCTTTATTGAAAACCTAGGTAAATACGGCAACCAAGTACATATGACTGTAGGCCCAGAATAAGCCTTAACGAAATATTAAATTAAAAAAGCGCGGTTTTTACACCGCGCTTTTTCGTGATTGTTTATACCTTATATGGGCTTTTTAAAAGTAGCTTAGCTACCTGTAGAGCCAAAACCACCTGCACCACGCACAGTATCCGAAAGTTCAGCAACTTCTGTATAGTTTTGGATAAACTCTGCACCAGATTGATTAAACTGATAACGACAAGGCAAAATCACAAGCTGTGCAATACGCTCACCCTTTTCAATTGTAATTGGCTCTTGACCTAAAGGCGCTACAATAAGACCAAGCTCACCACGGTAATCAGCATCAATAATACCAACACCGTTTGGAATAAATAGACCTTTTTTAATAGGCGTTGAGCTACGCAAAGAAAGCATACCGAAATGGTTTTCAGGGATTTCTACCGCAATACCTAAAGGCAGAATCGTTGCTTTACCCGGTTCAACAACTGTTGTTTCGGCAACACAAAGATCTGCACCAGCTGCATCTGATGTTTTATATTCTGGTGCAATTGCGCCTTCTTTTACTTTTTTAAAAGTAATGTTCATTTCTTTATCCTTTTATTTATCTTGTAAATGATCGTTTCTGAACCAAAATGCCGCAAGCGCATACATAAGCGAAACAAGCATTGTTGGGATATTCCAGTTTGCCAGGCTTAAGCCAAAAATTGTAAAGCCTTTATCTGAACACAGAGGCTCGGGTTCTAGGCCATTCATAAGAGCAGCTTTAAAGTCTTCTAACGAAGCGTTCATAATTTCTTTGGCACCGCAACCAGATTGAAAAATACCCTGTTGCACAAGCGTATGATAAATGGCTGTACCTAAACCAATAAGAGACACAAGCGCAAGAAGCATAAGTGTAAAGCGTGGCTTAAATATTTTAGGTAAGCATAAACCTAAAAGCGCAATAACACCTAAAGCCCAGTGGTAGTAACGTTGATACCAGCAAAGCTCACAAGGTTTTGCGTGAAAGTAGTATTCGATCACAAATGCGGTGGTTGTAAGCGCAAGCGAAAAAAGCACAAAGAGAATAAAAACATTTTTATATTTCAATAGTTTACTGCAAATACTCGGGCACATTTAGCTCTTCCTTACTCTTGTATATGTTGCACAGCGTTAAAAGGGTGATTTGGATCAGTCGCTACCTTTATCAGCTCCTTAATTTGGCTTAAGCTATGCGGCACATTTTTATAAAACACTTGATTTGAAATAAAGGGCAGAGCATGGTAGCCACAGGCATTTGCCGCGGCGATATATGCTGTACCATCTTTTTTAACCACAAACAGGTGTTTTTGGTTAACGCCTACTTCTAACCAACGATAACAACCTTGTTGGCCACTTTGTATGTTTATATAGCTTTTAGTATAATCACCATAGAGAAGTTGTTCTACCTCTGCTGTAAAACGCAAAACTCTATGACCTTTACCGAAGCCAGCATTGGCTATTTTTTTGCCAATGAAAATAACATCTGCATCTGCCATTGTTTCTTTAAGATCATAAGCGTCTTCACAGGCACCGCAATAGGCCTGAGCAGATAAACTTATACAAACAAAAAGAGCGAGCAGAATATACTTCATCCTATAAATCTTACCAAGATTAAGAGATACGAACAAGTCGTGCTGCGAAAAAACCATCCGTTTGATGTTTTGCTGGGCTTAAGCGCATCATATCCCCTTCAAAGGGGCAAGAAACATCATAAGTTTTTGTCCAAAAGTCCTGTGCAGATTCCAACGAAAACTGTGGGTGACTTGCCAAAAAGTTGTCTATCTGCTGTTCATTTTCTTCTTTTAAAACAGAACAAGTTGCATAAACCAATGCACCGCCGACTTTAACCATACGACTTGCTGATTCTAGAATAGATTTTTGCGTGCTCATAAGCTCTTGCACATCTTCTTCTGTGAGTTTCCACTTCATATCTGGGTTACGGCGCCATGTGCCTGTACCTGTGCAAGGCACATCTAACAGCACAACATCGGCTTTACCTTTTTGGCGTTTCACCCAAGCATCTCGCTCACTTTCTAACAAATGGCTTTGCACAGTATCTATGCCTGCGCGTACAAGGCGTGGTTTAAGTTCTTTCATGCGGCGTGCGTTAATATCGCAGGCATCTACTTTACCTTTATTTTGCATCATCATTGCCATAGCAAGGGTTTTACCACCCGCACCTGAGCAAAAATCAACCACACGCATACCTTTTTGAGCGCCTGCCATTAAGGCAATAAGCTGTGAGCCTTCATCTTGCACTTCTAGCAGACCCTTTTGAAAAGCATCTGTACCAAAAAGTGATTTACGTTCTTGCATACGTAATCCAAACGGAGAACGCTTTGTTTTTTCAAAAGTAAACCCTTGTTCGTTCAGTAGTTTTAACAAAGCAGTACGGCTTGTTTTGAGTTTATTCACACGAATATCTAAGGGGGCGGATGTTTTAAAAGCAAGTGCTTCTTCTTGATAATTGGTTGGGTAAATATCTTTAAATTTAGCAACCAGCCATTCCGGCAAACCAAGTTGTACCGCTTCTGGCATCTGTGTTAGGTCGATACGTTTATAAGCTTTAAGCATCTCTTCTTCATCTGCTGATAATGCTTCTGCAGCGTATGTTGTACTACCAAAATGCTCGGCAAGTTTATTAAGGCTCAGCTTATGTAAATGGCGCAGCGCCATAAGCACATAGTTACGTGCTGTAACTTCAGCATCAAGCTGCGTGAGTAACCATGTAAGCTGGTCTTTTTCACGCATAATAAGGTAAACCATATCGGCAATAACGCCCTTATCTTTAGAGCCAATATAACGGCGTGCTTTAAAATAACGCGCCATTTGTTGATCTACCGGGTAGCTTTGTGTAAGCGCCTCTTTTAAAAACAAAATACTTTCAGCAAGCTGAGCTGGATACTGCATGGATATTCCTTAACCTTTAAAATCATTTATCTGATTGTTTGTTATGCCACAAAAAGCCCTTGAAATAAAAGTTTTTCTTCCTAAACTTATAAGCTCATTCATCACGTTTAAACAAGGAGGGGTATATGAGCATTAATGTGAATGACCCCGAATTTATAAAATGGGCAGACGCCCAACGCATACAAGAAGTTAAAGAATATGCGAATGAACAACCTGAAACGCCCCAACAAGGCCGTATGTTACGGATGATTAAAGAAGGACAAGAACGCCGTAAACGCCGTGGCCCTGATGTGGGTAAGGGATACTTAATCGACACAAAGGCATAGCAGAAAATCTGCTATGCCCTTTTTTTTGACCCTGTTTTAAGATAAGCTAAACACTTAGGCTTAATAATAAAGATAAAAGGATATGTTTTATAATGTCAGCTTCTTCTCAGGCACTTAGACTTTCAGACTACCAAGCACCAAATTACCTTATTGAAAATACTGAACTCTACTTTGATTTACAAGAGGATGCAGATACGCTTGTTTCTGCAAATATTCGCTTTTATCAAAATCCTGAAGGCAATGGCGCTACGGAGCTTTTCTTAAACGGTGAACATATGAGCCTAAAAGAAATTAAAGTAGATGGTAGCCCTCTTTCTGAAAACCAATACAAAGTAACAGATGAAGGTTTAACTTTATTTAATGTGCCTAAAGAATTTTCGTTACAAACAAAAGTAGCCATTCGTCCGCAAGATAACACAGCTCTTGAAGGATTATATACATCTGGCGGCAAGTTTACGACACAGTGTGAAGCTGAAGGGTTTCGTCGTATTACCTACTATATGGACAGACCAGATGTGCTTACAAAATTTAAAGTACAAATAGAGGCCGATAAAACAAAGTACCCTCTTTTACTTTCTAACGGTAATTTAATTGAAAGCAAAGACCTTGCTGACGGGCGTCATTTAGCAACATGGGAAGACCCATGGGCAAAACCTTGTTATTTATTTGCACTTGTTGCTGGTGATTTGCACGTAATGGAAGATCGCTTTACAACATGTTCTGGTAAAGAAGTAACGCTTAAAGTGCTTTCTGCCAAAGAAGATAGCGACAAACTTGTACATGCTATGGAAAGCCTAAAAAAAGCCATGAAGTGGGATGAGAAAACTTATGGTTTAGAATACGACCTTAATATCTTCCATATTGTTGCAGTAAGCGACTTTAATATGGGCGCTATGGAAAATAAAAGCTTAAACATTTTTAACACCTCTGCTGTGCTTGCGCACCCCGATACAACAACTGATGCTGCCTATAATTTTGTAGAAGCTGTTGTTGCGCATGAATACTTCCATAACTATTCAGGCAACCGTGTTACTTGTAAAAACTGGTTCCAACTTTCTTTAAAAGAAGGTTTAACGGTAAACCGTGATGCTTGCTTTACTATGGATGTAACCTCTCGCACAACAAAGCGTATTGAAGATGTGAAAATGATGCGTTCTATGCAATTTGCTCAAGATGCTGGTGCAAACGCACACCCTGTTAGACCTCAAGAAGCAAAATCTATGGATAACCTTTACACGCTGACAATTTACGAAAAAGGTTCAGAAGTTATTCATATGTACAAAAAAATTATTGGCGAGAAAAAATTCCGTCAAGGGACAGATTTGTACTTTAAACGCTTTGATGGACAAGCAGTGACCGTTGAAGACTTCCGTGACTGCATGCAGGAAGTTTCTGGCGTTGATTTGACACAATTTTCTTTATGGTATGACCAAGCTGGTACGCCTGTTGTTGACGTCACATCTGAATATAATGCGGAAGAAAAAACCTATACACTTCACTTTAAACAGTCTTGCCCTGCAACACCAGGGCAACCAACAAAAGAACCTTTCCATATTCCGGTAAAACTTGGTCTTGTTGGTAAAGACGGGCAAGATTTAACACTAAAAACAACAGATAAAAGCTTTAATGCAGAAACAGAAGTGTTCCACCTTAAAGAACAAGAGCAAAGCATTTGCTTTACAGACATAAACGACGTGCCTTTGCCTTCTTTACTACGTGACTTTAGTGCACCTGTAAATGTGGTTTACGATTACTCTGACGATGACCTTGCCTTTTTAATGTCTAAAGACAGCGATGGTGTAAACCGTTGGGATGCCGGTCAGCGTCTATGTATGCGTACTTTGCTTGATTTAGTAAAACAGCAACAGCAAGGCGCTGATTTAGTGGTAAACCCGAACCTGATTAAGGCGTTTGGCGCTGTGCTAAATAACAAAGATTTAGATAAATCAATGGTTGCTGATATGTTTATGTTACCGACATTCTCTGAAGTTGCGCAACAACTTGATGTGATTGATGTCGATGCTATTTTAGCGGCAGAAAAAGCCCTTAAGGATGCGCTTGCAAAAACATATGAAGCAGAACTTAAAGCCATTTACTTAGAAAACCAACTAGAAGGCGCCTACCGTTATGCGCCTGAAGATGTGGCGATGCGTCGTATGCAAGGCTTCTCTCTTGCGCTACTCAATCGTTTAGAAAAACAAGAGTACTTAGACCTTGCGCAAGAACGTTTTAATAAAAAACGTAACTACACAGAAGTATCGCAAGCTTTAGACGCTCTTGTACGCTATGCCGATAAAGAACTGCGTACCAAAGTATTAAACGACCATTACCAAACATGGCAACACAATGCCTTAATGATGGATGGTTGGTTTAGCAGACAAGTACGACAAACAACAGATATTGATGCAGCAATTGATTTAATCAACCACCCTGATTTTACCTTTAAGAATCCTAACCGTGTACGTGCTGTTATTGGTGCGCTTTCTGGTACACCAGAGCTCTTCCATAATAAAGAGGGCAAAGGCTATGCCTTTTTAGCGGATCAGATTATTAAACTTAATGAACTGAACCCACAAATCGCTTCTCGATTATGTGATGCTTTTAGTATTTGGGCGAAGTTAGACGATACACGTAAAGGCTTAGTAAAACCAAACCTAGAACGTATTTTGTCTATCAAAGATCTTTCTAAAAACGTACGTGAGAAAATAGAAAACTGCTTAGAGCAGGCTTAACTCCAAGGGTTTTCTATTTTATAAAACCTCCCTAGGGCTCACCCTAGGGAGGTTTTTTATTAGCCAAAATATTTATACTTAAGACATACTCTAAGTTGCTAATATGGATAAAAAATTATGTGTAAAAACGAATATGTGGCCATTTAACAAACCAAAAGAACATAAATATTATGAAGCTGTGCTTGATCAAGTAGAGCTTGGTTTTTGGTGGATTGATCCTAAAGATGACAAATTTTATTTTTCTCAATCTGCGCTACATTTACTTAATGCCCCAAGCTTAAAAGCGGCTGACGACTTTAAGAAACAAAAAAATAAGCTTTGCGACCTTTTTGATTTAGACGCTGACAAAGCTATGATTAGTCAATCACTTGATGAACTTCTTTATTCTGGAGAAGGTTTCCAATCTACTGTTAAAATTGTACAAAACAATAAAGTAGAGCTTTACGACATTATTGGTACAACCGAAAACATAAATGGCCAAGAAGCTACCGCTTTGGGCTCTATTAGGCGGGTTACCGACCAGCAGCTCTTCCAAGAAGCGTTAAACAAAATTCAGCATATTACGACAGATGTTGCCTCTGTTTTTGAAGAAAAGTTAGAATTCGTTCTGCAGTTAGGTTGCGACATGTTGCAGATGGATTCTGGCATTATTAGCCATATTCAAAAAAACAGTTATCGGATTATTTGTGCGAAACCTGAAGGGGATGATGCTTCTATAGGGTCTGTTTTCCCGTTAAATGATACATTTTGTCAAATTCCTTTTAAACTGTCACACGCTGTTGCTTACCCTAAAATAAAAGACACCGATTTAGAGCAAATCCCGCCACATAAAAACATGGGCATTAATGCCTACATGTCTTCGCCTTATGCTGTTTTTGCAAAAAATTATGGTACAGTCTGTTTTTTTAGCAAACAAGAGCGCAATGAATTTACAACTATGGAAATGCAACTTCTGCAAACAATATCTCAATGGGTTTCTTATGCCATTGAATCTAACCTTGTTGAGCAAAGGCTACGCAACACCCACGAACAACTTAAGTTCGCCTCTTCTATTAAAGATGAATTTTTAGCAAATATGAGCCATGAATTACGTACACCTATGAACGGTATTTTAGGTATGTGTGATTTATTAGAAATGTCTGAAATAACATCAGATGAGCAAAAAGAACATATCACTTCTTTAAGAAGTTCCGCTAACGATTTACTGGTTATTATTAATGATATTTTAGATATTGATAAACTTGAAAAAGGCCAACTAACATTACACCCTAATCCGTTTAATTTACCAGACCTTGTGGAAAGACAAGCCCAAGAATACCAAATGCAAGCCAAACATAAAGACTTAAAATTTATTTTGCATAGAGGCCCTAATGTAACTTTATACGGTGATTCTGCCCGTATTGGTAAAATTATGAGCACGCTTTTAAGTAACGCCGTGAAGTTTACTCAAAAAGGGCATATAGAATTTAAAGTATCTTACCAACAAAAACAGCTTATTATTGAAGTCACAGATACAGGTATAGGCATTGACGAACAACAATTAGAACGTATTTTTGATGCCTTTCAACAAGAAGATTCTTCTAGCACGCGTGTGTATGGGGGCTTGGGCATTGGCTTAAGTATTTGCAAACACATTGTGCATAAAATGGCAGGCAGCCTGCAAGTGAAATCACAAAAGAGTGAAGGCTCAACCTTTAAAGTTATTCTACCTTTAAGTGAGGCAGAAAAGGATGCAGAGACAACACAGAGAGAACTTTCTGGGCAAGAAACATTAATAACATCTACAGACAAACAATCAGCGCACACAAACACACAAAAAGATGCCTACAGTATTTTAATTGTTGAAGACAATATGATTAACCAAAAAACCTGCCAAGACTTACTTTCTACATTAGGTTATGACGTGCTTATTGCAGGTAACGGCGAGCAAGCTTTAGACATTATTGCCGAAGAAAATGATATTTCTCTCATTTTAATGGATATACAAATGCCTGGTATGGATGGCGTAGAGGTTTGTGAAGCTATACGTAAAGAAGAAGACGCAGGGCGTATAAGGCATATTCCTATTATTGCTTGTACAGCAAATGTGGAAGATTCCAAAATAACACGCTACAAAGAAGCGGGTATGGAAGACGTTTTACCTAAACCCTACACGATTGATCAATTACAAAAAGTTCTTGCAGAAAATTTGCCTAAAGCTTGATTTTTAGAATCTAAAGTCTTACATTGTCGGTATACGAGATTTAACTAAGGGGATATTCTTATGCGTATTATGGCAGTTTGCCTTGGGCTTTTACTGACGGCTTGTAGTTCTAAAATGACAGACTTTACGATTTTATCTACAAACAACGTTGATTTACGTCAGGCTGAAAACCTAAAAACTCTTCCGAATAAAGTTGAAGGTCGAGATTCTGAATTTACATTTTTACTTTTGCCTTTAGGAAGCCGCAATATTGAAGCTGCGATTAAAGATGCGCTAGATAAAACACCTGGTGCCGTTGCGCTTGTTGATGGTGAAATTCGTAAAACACGCACGTGGTTCCCCGTACCTTGGTTACTTTACGATAAAGCATCTTACGTTGTAATTGGTAAGCCTGTTGTAGATACAACCCAGCTTGATGCTGTTAAAGTGAGTGACTAAACTTGCTTTCTTACCAACATAGTTACCATGCTGGCTGTTTAGCCGATGTTCATAAGCACAGTCATTTATTGGCTGTGCTTCGTTCTTTAGTGGCAGAAAATGCACAGAAAATTCAGTATATGGAAACACATGCAGGCAGAGGTCTATATCAGCTAGACAGTAAAGAAGCACAAAAAACACAAGAGGCCGAAAAGGGTATTTTAGCCGCTCTAAAAAAGCCAGATGCCTGGCAAAAACCACTTTGTGATTTTATACATGAGCATTTAAACCAAATGCACTACCCTGGCTCTCCGCTTATTGCAGCACATTGTTTAAAAGAAACAGATAGGCTTTACCTAGCCGAACTCCATAAGCAAGAAAACAAAGCACTTAAAGAAACGATGGACGCTTTTAAAAACGTTCAAATTGCTAAAAAAGATGGCTACAGCTATATAAGTCAGCTCAATTTACCTAGAGCTGATATCAAATTTATTCATATTGACCCTAGTTACGAAGTTAAAGAAGAATACCAAGCCGTTGTTGATTTTATAAAACACATAACAGCCAAGTGGCCAGAGGTAAAAATTATGCTCTGGTACCCTAAGTTAAAATCAGCATTGCATAAACCAATGCTCGCATCACTTAAAGAGCTCTACCCAAATGCACAGATAACAGAACAAGACTGGCAAGAGGCAGCAAACATCGAACGCATGCAAGGCACTGGGTTGTTCAAGCTTAATATATAAGCCGTTACAAAAAATCAGCACAGAAAATATTGCATTTTTTAATTTTGTATTGAGTTTTAAGCGGAACTCTCTCTATACTTAATTTCTTTAAGAGCAACAATTCAAAAAAAGAGTGCCAGACAACAAATGAAGCAAGAACTTGTAATTTATAAAATTGGTACAGGCTGCATTAGCGACGGAGCACAGCTTAATTACACCGCTATTGCGCAAATTATTGACTATGTAAAAAGCAGCAGATCCTCAACAACTGACGTGTTGCTTGTGTCTTCTGGTGCTGTTGCTGCAGGTAAAGAACTTTGCCTAAATTGTAAAGATGAACAGATTTTAGCAGCAGTTGGACAAAGTAGACTGATGCAGGCCTATAGCGGTTTATTGCCTCATCTACAGGTCGCACAAGTACTTTTAAACATAAATGACTTCCAGCAAAACCACGAGAAAGTGGGCAAGCACAAAAAAGACAAGCCTTACGTACCCGGCCATATTGTTGAACTTTTACAAGAAGAATCTATTTTGCCAATTATTAATGAAAACGATAACCTTTCTCTATACGGTTTAAAGTTTTCTGATAACGATGAGCTAGCAACCTTACTGGCAACTTACCTAAAACCTTACTACAAAAAACTAAGCCTTGTGTTTATGACCAAAACATCAGGTGTTTTAGATGCAAATGGGAACAGAATAGAACAATTAGACGGAAAAACCTTCCCTAACCATATTATTGAAAATACTAAATCATCCCAAGGGCGTGGTGGCATGTTTTCTAAAGTTAAAAATGCCTATCGTTGTGCCGCTTATGGCGTTGATGCTTATATTACCAATGGGCAAATCGCTAAAGGGGATGTACCTGCCCTTAAAGCTGTGGCTTTAAATGGCACTTCTATTCCTGCTCTGGATGAACCCCTAACAGATGTAACCACAACAGATTTATTAAAAACAATTATTGAAGAAGCCAACAAACGTATGGAAAATAATTAAGCTTTACGCTTTTTGTTGACCTGATATACGGGATCAGTTATATACATCTACCCTATTTTTTAATAACGTTTAACCCCATATAACCTAAGGATTTAAAATAAATGGCAAAAATAAAGTCACTTATTGAATCAACAATTTTCAATAATTTTATTATTGTAATTATCTTAATGAATGCCGTAACACTTGGCATGGAAACAGATAAAGAAATAATGGCCACACATGGCGATTTATTACATCTCATTGACCGTGCGGCTTTATATATTTTCAGCGTAGAAATTGGCTTAAAGTTTATTGTGTACCGCTTAAACTTTTTCCGTTCTGGCTGGAATTGGTTTGACCTTATTATTGTTGGCATTGCTTGGGTGCCTGCAAGTGGCCCACTTACCGTGCTACGTACTTTACGTGTACTAAGGGTTTTAAGGCTGCTTTCTGTTGTACCACAAATGCGTCGGGTTATTTCCGCGCTTGCGCACTCTATACCTGGTATGGGTGCTGTGGTTGGCGTGTTAATGATTATTTTTTATGTCTCTGCCGTACTGGCAACTAAACTTTTTGGCACGCACCCAGACCCAAATATGCAAGAATGGTTTGGGAGTATTGGCTCTTCTGCCTATACACTCTTCCAGATTATGACGCTAGAAAGCTGGTCCATGGGTATTGTACGCCCTACAATGGATATCTTCCCGTGGTCTGGTTGGTTTTTCTTCCCGTTTATTATTATCACGAGCTTTGCCGTATTAAACCTATTTATTGGTATTACGGTTGATGCCATGCAAACCGCACAGCAAGAACCAAGAAAGCAGGACCGTCGTAATATTAAACAACATACGCATGACGAACTTGAAAAGCTTAAAGAAGAGCTTAAGAGTGAAATTAACGATAGTATTGATAAAGCCTTAAGTAGAAAATAGCAATACACTTTTAAAAGCAGCCTTATGGCTGCTTTTTTTATGGCTCTCGATTATACTTGACCTCATAACAGAGTTTTGCAAAAATAGACTCATGAGTCTTATTTAAATAAAAACATAAAGGGTTTATTAAAATGCCTAATACACAAGCTTATGCTGCTTATAACGCAAAAGACCATTTAAAACCATACGCTTTTGACCGACGCGCAGTAGGCGAAACCGATGTACAAATAGATATTGAGTACTGCGGTGTATGCCATAGTGATATTCATTTTGCTCATAATGACTGGGGCATGACAGAATACCCTATTGTACCTGGGCATGAAATTATTGGCCGTATTAAAGCAGTTGGCGATAAAGTTAAAAACTATAAAGTCGGTGACCTTGTGGGTGTGGGCTGCATGGTAGATTCATGCCATACATGTAGTTCTTGCCAAAAAGATTTAGAGCAATTTTGTGAACAAGGCATGACCATGACATACGGTAGCCCCGATAAAATCATGGGTGGCGTGACACAAGGTGGTTATTCAACACAAATTGTTGTGGATGAATCTTTCGTACTACGTGTTTCTGAAAAGCTAGATACGAAAGCCGTTGCGCCTTTGCTTTGCGCAGGCATTACAACATACTCTCCATTACGTAACTGGAACATCGGTAAAGGCGATAAAGTAGGTATTATTGGCCTTGGCGGCCTTGGCCATATGGGTGTAAAATTTGCCGCTGCTATGGGTGCTGAGGTTGTTATGATTACAACATCGCCTGAAAAGGGTGCCGATGCCAAACGCTTAGGTGCACATGAGGTTTTAGTCTCTACAAACGAAGAAGATATGGCTAAACATGCAAACTCCTTTGACTTTTTACTGAACACTGTACCTGTGGCACATGATATTAACCCTTATATGCCACTTCTTAAAATAGACAAAACAATGGTACTTGTTGGCGCAACACCAGTTGATTTAAATAGTATGAATCTTATTTTTGGGCGTAAGCATATTGCAGGCTCTTTAATTGGCGGCATTAAAGAAACCCAAGAAATGCTAGATTTTTGCGCAGAACACAATATTGTTTCCGATGTTGAAATGATAAACATGCAAGATATTAACACCGCTTTTGAGCGCGTAATGAAAGCAGATGTTAAATATAGGTTTGTGATAGATATGCAATCTCTTAAACAAGCTTAATCTTAAAAAAAGGCAGTGATATTTACACTGCCTTTTTTATTTCTGAAGGCTCATACATCTGCCGAATGCCCCCTTTTAAAAATCATACCTTTAAAATAAATAGCCACTTCTTTAAAAAAGAATCAATGCTAAAAGCTTGGACATTAAGGACTTCATGGTATTAATAAGTAAAACTTATCAATACCATATAAATAAAAAATTTAACTTTTCATAAAAAAGGCTCTTATCATTATTAATATAATGAATTTTTAAAAGCTCAGAATACGACAACAAACATAAAGAAAGAACTTTTTACAATGAAAAAAGCTCAAACATTTAAAGCCATTACTTTGGCGGCTGTTTTAGCGCTTGGTCTTTCCACCACAGCACTTACAGCCCCTATGATGGACAAAGCTGAAGCAAAACCAAACCGCTTTTGGTGGCCAGATCAGCTCAACCTTTCTCCTTTACGTGCTCATGGCATGGAATCTAACCCTTACGATGCAAGTTTTGACTACGCAGCAGAATTTAAAAAGCTAGATCTTGCAGCTGTAAAAAAAGACATTGATGCTGTATTAACAGAATCTCAAGACTGGTGGCCTGCTGATTACGGCAACTATGGCCCTTTCTTTATTCGTATGGCATGGCACAGCGCAGGTACATATCGTACCTTTGATGGTCGCGGTGGTGCTGGTGGTGGTCAACAACGTTTTGACCCTCTAAACAGCTGGCCAGATAACGTAAACCTTGATAAAGCACGCCGCCTGCTTTGGCCTGTAAAACAAAAATACGGTAAAAGTATTTCTTGGGCAGACCTTATGGTGCTTGCTGGTAACGTAGCGATGGAAAATATGGGCTTTAAAACTTTAGGTTTTGCAGGTGGTCGTATGGATGACTGGGAACCTGATTTTGTCTATTGGGGCCCTGAAAAGGAATTTTTAGACGATAAACGCCATAAAAAAGGTCGTAAGCTAGAAAAACCTCTTGCCGCAACACAAATGGGTCTCATTTATGTAAATCCAGAAGGGCCTAACGGCAATCCTGACCCATTGGCTGCTGCAGAAGATATTCGTGAGACATTTGGTCGCATGGGTATGGATGATGAAGAAACAGTTGCACTTATTGCAGGTGGACACACGTTTGGTAAAGCACATGGCGCACATGACCCTAAAGATTGCTTAAGCCCAGAGCCTGCCGCTGCTGCGCTAGAAGAGCAAGGATTAGGGTGGAAAAACAGCTGTGGTAAAGGCCATTCTGAAGATACAGTCGGTTCTGGTTTAGAAGGTGCTTGGACTTCTGCCCCTGCCATGTGGACGCATATGTACCTAGAAAACCTTTATAATTTTGAATGGAAGCAAACAAAAAGCCCAGCAGGTGCAATACAATGGATTCCGACAGATGAATCTGCGAAATCACTTGTGCCAGATGCGCATGTGGAGGGTAAATTCCACGCTCCAATTATGTTTACGACAGACTTATCTTTAAAGTTTGACCCTAAATACAAGAAAATTTCTAAACACTTTTTAGAAAATCCAGAAGCTTTTGAAAAAGCTTTTGCACGTGCATGGTTTAAACTAACGCACCGTGACATGGGCCCACGCGCTCGTTATATTGGTGCAGAAGTACCAGCTGAAACATTCAGCTGGCAAGACCCAATTCCAACAGCAGATTACAAGGTGATTAACGCTTCTGATATTAAAGATCTTAAAGCTAAAATATTAGATTCAGACCTAAGTGTATCTGAACTTGTGCGTACGGCTTGGGCTTCTGCCTCTACGTTCCGTGCAAGCGATATGCGTGGTGGCGCAAACGGTGCACGCATCGCACTTGCACCACAAAAAGACTGGGCTGTAAACAACCCTAAAGAGCTTAATAAAGTGCTTTCAGTACTCAAAGGCATTCAGAAAAACTTTAACGGTTCTATGTTTAATCGTACAAAAGTTTCTCTTGCAGATTTGATTGTGCTAGGTGGTGCTGCCGCTGTTGAAAAAGCAGCGCATGATGCTGGATTTAAAGAGGTAACAGTTCCGTTTGTACCAGGACGTGTGGATGCCAAAGCTGAACAAACAGATATAAAATCTATGGAGCTACTTAAGCCAACAGCAGATGGTTTCCGTAACTACTATGGTCCAAAAGCTGTACGTTCACCTGCTGAAATGCTTGTAGATAAAGCAAACTTACTGAGCCTTTCTGTGCCTGAAATGACTGTGCTTGTAGGCGGTATGCGTGTGTTAGATGCAAATACAGCTAGTTCTACACATGGTGTATTTACAAAGCAACCGCGTAAGCTTACAAACGACTTTTTTGTAAACTTGCTCGATAATGACATCAAATGGCAAAAAGTAGCTGGTAAACCAAGCCTATATGAAGCCGTAAACCGTAAAGGCGGTGAAAAGCTTTGGACAGCTTCTCCTGTTGATTTGATTTTTGGCTCAAATTCGGAACTACGCGCTATTGCTGAAGTTTATGCTTATGATGATGCACAAGAAAAATTTGTGACAGACTTTGTAAACGCATGGACAAAAGTAATGCAGCTAGACCGTTTTGATCTTAAATAGCTGACAAGCTTAAGCATATAAAAAGCAGGTGTTTTACACCTGCTTTTTTATGTACTTTTCAACCTCTTTAATCCAAGTTGAATTCAGAGAGACAATCTGATTTTGATGGCGCTGCCATTTACGTATAAGAGCCACCAAAGCTTCCTTGCTTTGGGCTAAATTTTCAACAGCCAACCAACGAGACCATTCTGTATTTAATGACCAATTTTTATGAGCAAGCTCGCAATTAGGCAATCTGTAATGGTATGTAGGTCGTTTATTGATTTTTTCTTCTTCACCATAAAGAGACCTTACTAAAGATTCATCAATAAAAGCAAAAAGGGGTAGAAAATCCAAAGTACGATTACGCGTCGGGTTATATTCATGATAATCCTTAATGAGCGTTGAGATATTTGGCTTATACTCTTCATCTAAGACAAGCTCAAGATATGCCTTTGGAAAAGGCTTAATAAAGCCCGTTAACTGACGCGTAAAATCAACAGCATGTTCTTTTTCGAGCCACAAAGACAAAAGTAAGAAACTTTGTAAGTGCGCTAATATATCTGCAACTTCTAGCGAGGCAACTTCTGGATTAATATGCAACCCAAAAGCCGTGTAAATATTTTGCTTTGTATCTTCTGCACCTGCATTTAAAAGCGCTTTACGTAATTTTTCTAGTTCACACAATTGACTCATACAAACTGGTGGTGACACAATTTCATATGGGGCAATTTTCTCACCTATTTCACTTAAATTTTCGCCTACTTTAGCACTTATTTTTTCAAGCGTTTTTACTTTTTTCTCTTGCAGTTCTTTTGTTTTTTTTGCAACTTTTTGAACCGTAATTGCATCAATTTCGAGTAGAAAATCACCTAATTTTGTATCTTTTACCACAAAAACAGCCGCATGTTCTGACTGAATTTTTCCACCGTACAAGTCTTGAACAATATGCGCTGCTTTTTCGAGACGAAGGCCCGCATACTCAATTTCAAACCCAACTTTTCGTTCTTTACCTGCGTAGTTTTTAGTGTGTTGTGGTGTTTGCATAATAAGACCTAATTTAATAATTTGTATTTATCTTCTCATCATATCTTATATAGCTTATGATGAGAAGGTGATCTAAACAGAATATGATTCTTAATTTTACATAAAGAAATGGATTTATGGAATTTTTAGCAGATTTTTTAATAGGATTAACCAAACAATTACAGTCACCAACCTTAGGGTTTCTTATGGGTGGTATGCTCATTGCGGCGCTGGGTAGTCATTTAAAAATCCCCAATGCTGTTTATCAATTTATTGTTTTTGCCTTGCTGATGAAAATTGGCCTTAAGGGTGGTATAGAAATAAGAGAAGCAAACTTAAGCGATATGATACTCCCTGCCTTTTCGGCTATTTTAGTAGGCATTATTATTGTATTAGTAGGTAGTTTTATTTTTTCTATTATCCCTAAAATTAAACGAGAAGATGGCTATGCTACAGCTGGTCTTTTTGGTGCTGTAAGTGCCTCCACCCTCGCCGCTGCTATGGTGTTACTGGAAGAGCAATCTATTCGTTATGAAGCTTGGGTGCCTGCACTTTACCCTTTTATGGATATACCTGCGCTCCTTTTAGCAATTATTCTTGCCAATGTTTATCAGCATAAACAAAACAAAGATGCCGACACAAAAGTAGACATTTCGGGCATTATTAAAGAAAGTTTAAGAGGTTCTGCTTTATCAGCTCTCTTGCTAGGTTTATTATTAGGGTTAATGACAAAGCCTGATGCGATTTTAGAAAGCTTTTATGAGCCCCTATTCCGTGGTTTTCTTTCTATTTTAATGCTGGTTATGGGTATGGAAGCCTATGCAAGATTAAATGAACTGAGAAAAGTTGCCCATTGGTACGCTATTTATGCTTTCTTTGCGCCAATTATGCATGGGCTTATTGCATTTGGCTTAGGCTATATTGCCCACATAACAGTAGAATTTAGCCCTGGTGGCGTTATTTTACTTGCTGTTATGGCGGCATCTAACTCCGACATTTCGGGGCCACCGACATTAAGAGCAGCCATACCAACGGCAAACCCTTCTGCATATATAGGCGCTTCTACAAGTGTCGGCACACCTGTTGCAATTGCCTTGTGCATTCCGTTATTTATTGCATTGGCAGAAGTTGTTTTTAAATAATGTAAAAGGCTAAAAAAGATGACATTACATAAAGCTGAAAAAGTTATTATTATTACAGAAAAGATGATAACCAAAGGCGTTTGCGCCATAATAGACGAAGCAGGCGCTACAGGATATACAATTGTGGCCGCAGGTGGTAAAGGCAGCCGAGGCATACGCTCAACATCTGAAAGTGCTTCTGTCATTGATGATTTTGCCAATGTAAAAATAGAAGTTATTGTAAACAATAAACAGATGGCAGAACATATAATGAACAAAGTAGCTGAGAAATATTTTCAAAGCTACTCTGGCATTACTTATATGGAGTATGTGGACATACTGCGACCTGAAAAGTTTTAATAACAATAGGCAGGTTTTATGCGCATGATGTTAAGACAGAAATAAGATTTTTAATCGGGATAAGTTCTGCATTATCTTCTGTTCTACGCTTAAATTCAACAGACTCTGCTTCAAGTGTCTTTTTACTGATGACAATGCGATAAGGTAACCCTATTAAGTCTGCATCTGAAAATTTTTCACCAGCTCTTGCATTAAGCCTATCATCATAAAGAACTTCTATATTTTGAGCATTAAGCTGCGCATATAAATCATCCGCTTGAGCCGACTCTTCTTCTGTTCTTGCCAATGAGACAAGATGCACTTTAAAAGGCGCAATTTCTTCTGGCCAAACAAGCCCTTTATCATCACCCAAACACTCAGCTATTGCACCCATAACACGACTTGGGCCGATACCATAACAGCCCATAGTAACAGAATGAGACTGGCCATTTTCATCTACAAACTTTTGTGAAAACGCATCAGAAAAACGGGACCCAAGCTTAAATATATTACCCACTTCAATGGCCTTAATTTCCTCTAAATCTTCCCTTTGTGTATGAGAATCTGCAAG
>JAAZVW010000048.1 GCA_018623135.1 Pseudomonadota bacterium | reverse complement strand
TAGAACAGCTTAAATTGCGCTTTGAAGAAGTGCAAGAGTCTCTTAATGACCCAAATGCAACGAATGATATGGATAAGTTTACCGCTCTTAATAAAGAGTTTGCAGAGCTTACACCTATTATTGAAGCCTTTGATGATCTTGTTGCAAAACAACAAGAAATGGCAGATTTGGAAGAAATGTTGGCAGAGCCAGATTTAGATGCGGAAATGAAAGAAATCGCTAACGATGATTTTCATGCCCTTAAAAAGGTTATTCCGGAACTAGAAGATACGTTGCAAGTGAAGCTTTTACCAAAAGATGAAGCCGACGATAAAAACGTAATCGTTGAAATTCGTGCAGGTACAGGCGGTGACGAGGCGGCTCTTTTTGTAGCCGATGTGTTTAAAATGTACTGCCGCTTTGCAGAGTTGCATAAGTGGAAAGTTGAGATTCTGGAATCTTCAGCTAACGATATTGGGGGCTATAAAGAAATTGTTGCCCAAATTACAGGTCAATCTGTTTATGCCCGTATGAAGTACGAATCAGGTACGCATCGTGTGCAACGTGTACCAGCAACAGAAACACAAGGCCGTGTACATACCTCAGCAATTACAGTTGCTATTTTACCAGAAGCAGAAGAAGTTGATGTAAATATTGATATGAACGATTTACGTATTGATACATTCCGTGCTTCAGGTGCAGGTGGTCAACACGTTAATACAACAGACTCTGCGATTCGTATTACGCATATCCCGACAGGTACGGTTGTGAGCTGTCAGGATGAAAAATCGCAACATAAAAACAAAGCTAAAGCCCTTAAAATTATTTATGCTCGTGTGTTAGAGGCAGAACGTGCCGCAGCAGATAAAGAACGTGCAGATGCGCGTCGCTCGCAAGTAGGTACGGGTGATCGCTCAGAGCGTATTCGTACGTATAACTACCCGCAATCTCGTGTAACAGATCATCGTATTAACCTTACCAAGCACTTCTTGAATGAAATGATGAGTGCTGGCGAAGGCTTAGATGAATTTATTGATGCACTAACAGCAGAAGATAATGCCAAACGACTTTCTATGATGGCAGAAGAAAACTCTGAGGCATAATGATGACATATGATGAGGCGTTAGTTTGGGCGATTTCTGAGTTAAAGGATATTGAAACCGCATCATTAGACGCCTCTTTATTGTTGGAATTTGTAACAGGCGCAGACCGTGTTACACAAATTGTTAAATCAGAAACCCTTTTAACAGAAGCCGAAAACGCGCAATTTAGATCCCTTGTCACAAGGCGTAAAAACCATGAACCACTTGCCTATATCATAGGTGAAAAAGAGTTTTGGGGACTGCCTTTTTATGTGGAGCCAGGGGTGCTTATCCCGAGACCTGATACTGAAACTCTTATTGCAACAGTCCTTGCTCTTGTTGGGCCTTCCGATCTTGAATTTAATTTACTTGAATTAGGTGTTGGTTCTGGGGCTATTATCTGCTCTTTGCTTAAAGAATACCCTAATGCTCAAGGCTTTGCAGTCGATATGTCTGATACAGCGCTAGATGTTGCACAAAAAAATGCTCAAAGACTTGGGGTTGATGACCGACTTAATCTCCTTAAAAGTAATTGGGCGGATAAGATAAATGGGCAAGCAAATGTTGTTGTTTCTAACCCACCTTATATTCGCCCCGATGTGATTGAAGAGTTGGAGCCAACAGTTAAAGATTATGAGCCGATAACCGCTTTAGATGGTGGTGCCGATGGTTTAGAGTGCTACCGAGATTTGCTTGACTCTCTGCGCACAAAAATCACACCGGGTGGACTTATTTTACTAGAAATAGGTTACGATCAGGGTAAAACTGTGCCATCATTAATGCAGAAGGATTACGAACAAATCCGTGTATATAAAGATTTAGCAGGGCAAGATCGCGTTGTTGTGGGCTTGCGTAAAAAGGAACAAGGATAATGGCGCATAAGCTTTTTGTGTTTGGTTTTTTGGCGGTAAGCCTTTCTGCCTGTAGTTCTGTTATGGGGTGGATATTCCCTGAAGAGCCTGCACCAACTTGGGATATTTTACCCTATACTTTTGATTCTGTTGTGGTAACAGACCAGACGGATACTTTTGAAAATAAGCCCGATATTAATATTGAAGAACATTTTGGCCCAGGTAAAGTTCGTCTTATTCCACTTGTTAAACAGGCTTTTCCGGCAAACTTATTTGCAAAACCTAATGGTAAAATGAAAATTAATATTCAAGAATTTTCAACGAAGAAAAAGGGCTTGGCGTATCATTTAAATATGAAAGCAACTTTTGAAGCGAGCCACCCAGAAGCAGGGGTGCTTTATAAAACCGAGAAAAGCTGTGCACTACAAAGTAACGAGCGCATTAGCATTGGTTATTCTGAAAATCCAGAAACTGGCGAACGCACACCTATTGAATTACCTGGGCTTACAACAAAAGTCGTTTGGGAACGTTTATTTAAACAATGTGTCAGAGAAATGTTATTTGTGGTGAATAAAGGTATTGGTGACCACTTAAGGGAGCAAATGTAATGAAGTTTTTAATGCCATTTTTAGGGTTGGTTGTATCGGTAATGTTGGCAGATACAACGCAAGCAGCAAGCAAACTTGTTGTTATGAATCAGCCTATGCTTGAATACTATGAAGATGATACACCGGGTTACGCCTTGGTGCTTCGTTCTATTGTAGATAAAAGAACACCAAGATCTTACGTTAAGGGAGAAAATCCAGAAGTGATGCTGGAGTATCCTGTTGATGAAATTAAAGGACAAAATATTGACCTTCTTGTGGCGCCAGTTTTTGCAAAAGTATGGCCAAGCCGCCAAGCGACAGAACCTGTGTTAGAAGTTGAAATGCTTGTTAATAAAATGCGTATGTATATTGCCCGTGGTAGCTTGGGTTCTACACGTGGAGGTCGCTATATTGTTGAATTAGAGGCTGATATGCTGTTTGTAACACCAGAAGGTCGTAAAATTGCCTCTTTAAATGGGTTGAGTTATACGAAAGAAGCGAATCGCTACTTTATTAAAGGACGTCAACCAAGTATTGCTTTTGATGATAAAAAGCTTAAAAGCTTATTAGAAGAAGCGCTTTATGATGTTGCCGTTGAGGTTGATAAAAAAATGGCTTACCAGCCAAGCATAGGTAACCGTATTAGTGGCTTTTTTGCCAGGCTCTTTGATTAACGGATAAAAAAATAGGCAGCCATTTGGCTGCCTATTTTTTTCCTTATAAGGTCGATTGGTAGATTAAGCCCGTTTTTGTTTCGGGCGTTTTTTATGGTGGCGCTCCACAACTTCTTCAACTGTGAGGTTTTGCCCAGGGCTTACCAGAGTGGCCGTTTCAATAGATTCAATATTGCTGCGGTCATTCAGGCGGCGTCTGTGGCTTGCCTTTTTACCAGAAAACTCTGGTTTGCTTTTTTTGCATTTACGAACAATGCGGCGAGAAGGTTTTTCCTCCTGCATCTCTTCTTCGGTTGTTTTGAATAAACAATCGTAAGAAATACTCGCCCAAGAAAGCTCGTAACGCACAGACTCATCCATATCCACATAAAAGGGCATGCCAATAACTTTATCGTTTACATTAAGCGATAAGCTAGAGTGCTGGCTAAGTCGTAAAGGCTTATTGAAGCCGATGTGGTGCAAAAACTTCGCGTTTGTCTCCTTATTTAAATGGACTTCACATAAGTGATGCCCAAATCCTGCAGAAATAGAAGCATAAATGCTTTTTGTTTGCTCTTTCGTCATTTTTAACGATGACAAAATAGGGCGTTCCTTACGCTCACAGAGTGTAAAGTATAAATCACGTGCACGTTCTACGCGACGGGCAACAAGGCCCATGTCTTCGTAAATAAGCTCACGTTCTTCATCATCTTTACCTTCTGCTTTACGTAAGGCTTCCAGTAATAATTCTGCTTGGGCAATAAAGTCACTTCCGTTAGAAAGAGGCTCACGTTCCCAACGCTCATGCTCACGATCAATCAGAGATTGAGCAGAGTTAAGCGCAGCCAATGGCAAAGCAAAATCAAGCACATTCAGCTCATCTGCTTCTGCAAGCATACGGCTAAAAGGCGCATTTACCGGATATTCCAGCATTTTACGACCAATGGCCGTTACTTCTTCTTCGGCATTAATGGCGCTCAAGGTTTTCAGTTCGCTTAATGCGGCGTTCACCAAATCCTGATTAGGGGGAGAAGGTAAAAGCAATTCATCAAAGCGAATGCCGGCGCCAAGCAGTTTCAGCGTTACGGTTGTTAATTCGCTACGCTGAATAGGGGGCTTGTCAAACTCTGGACGCTCCTTAAAGCTAATGTCGCTACATAAATAGCTATAGCCTTTTTGGGTGCGTCCTACGCGGCCAGCTTGTTGCTGAATCGCGCTTTGGCTTAAGTTTACCAATTCCACACCATTGCAGTTATTGCGGTAGTGGTGGCGTAACACTTTGCCATCCATCACAACGGCCTCAATATGAGGAATTGTAATGGAGGTTTGTGCCACATTGGTAGATACAATTACTTTTAGCTTACCTTCTGGGCAAGGTGCAAGTGCACGTTCTTGCTCAATACGGCTTAAATCAGCATAAAGCTCATGTACCGTTACTTTGTCGCCATGTGTTTTACGAATTTCCTCCGCAGTGTTTTCTACTTCTTTGCGCGTTGGTCTAAATGCTAAAACAGAACGATTTAACGCAATGTTTTGGCAAATACAATCCATATACTTAGAAGCGGGCATTTCTTCAAAATGAAGATCATGCGGGCGCCCTGGCACATGGAATGTTTTGACCGTTTTGCTAAAGCTTGAAAAGTAGCTTTCTAAAGAGCTTACATCCGCAGTTGCGGACATCACAATAAAATGTGCTTTTTTCAGGCCATAGCGCGGATGAAGGAATAAACATAAAAGAATATCCATGTTTACATTACGCTCGTGCTGTTCATCCAGCACAATAAGCGTACCCTCTCGGTCGAAGTGTTGGCGATTTTTCAGGTATTGATCCAAGATTAGACCATCGGTGGCAATAAAGCATTGGCTGAGCTCATCTCCTTCGTCGATACAACGAATAGAAGAGGTTTTAAAACCCACACGGTGACCAATAGGCTCCATGCTGAATTCCGCCAATGTATGGGCAACCATGCTGGTTGGCATAATACGTGGCTGTAAGCCAATCACGCGTTCGTACGCATCAAGCGCACCTGCCAAAATACCAAGCGTTTTGCCAGAACCTGTTGCGCCAACAACAATAGCACAGCGGTTCTTTTTCAGACTCTGGAAGACATCTTTTGCAACCTTATAGCCAGATTGCTTGTGGATAAAGGAAGTAGCCATAATGCTCTCCTTGTGGGGATAATTGGTTAAGAAAGGGGGAGTTTTTAGTTCAAGAAAAGTTAAAGGTAGTTTATTAATGAGAAGAGTATGGTGGTGTATACAGCTTTTTGCAAGATAATTTTAAAAGAATCATGCATAAAAAAAGAGCACTACAAACAGCGCTCTTTTCACAAATGTAATGTTACGAATTATTCTTCGTCATCATCAGATGTTGTTGCTAGTTTAACAGCAGTTTCTGCCCAAGTTTGAACAGTTGCTACTTTAGCAATAGATTTTAGGCCAACAGCGTGGTCGTAATCATTTGTTGCAACACAAGCATCAGAAATAACATGCACGTCGTAATCACGGTCATGCGCATCCCAAGATGTTGCATCAACAGTAGTGTCTGTACCAACACCAACGATGTATAGTGTTTTAATATCTTGCGTGCGCAAAATGATATCCAGACGTGTACGGTAAAAAGCGCTTACACGGTGCTTGTTAATGATTGATTCATGGGCTTTAGGGCCAACTTGTTCAACGAACTCAGTACCAAATTCATTTAGAATAAGGGCTTTCTTCTCACGTAGGTCGCCCATAAGTGGAGAGAATTTACAGTGTTCGTGATAGGTATCAGAAAAAGCTGTACGCATATGGATAACCATACGCTCTTGATCACGGAAGTGCTCTTGGATACGTGCGATACGTTCTAGAGAGTTGTTTTTCATAGCAAATTCAGAATAACCTTCAGCAGAAAGTTTACCTTCTGGATTAATAAATTCGTTTGTAAAGTCGATACAAAGAAGGGCTGTACGCATTGTTTTTCCCCAGTTAAATGGTCTTATTTATCTATAATTATTATAACGCAGGTTTGCTTTATTATATAGGGATATATATGAAATTCCTAAAAATATCTAGTAACCCGACCTGCGGATACTACTGCTTTTTAGATGATGAATCAAGCCTTAAAAGGCGATTATTTTTTTTATTTAAAAAAGTCATATTTCTTTCTTGAGGGGGGCTTGTTTTTCTGCTATATCACTAAACCGTTGCCTCTCGTCTTATCTCGTAGCAGGTAACAAATTGTATTTATATAAAAATCAAAGAAAGAAGAACTCATGCAAGCACATGCAGCCTCTCAAGCAGCAGAACATGCTGCACATGGCGTATTGTTTGGCCTAAACCCTGTTTGGGTTGCCTCAATTGTATTTATTCTGACATATGCTGTTGTAATGACAGAAAAAATTAACCGCGCAATCGTAGCTTCTTTAGGTGCTGCAGTTATGATCCTATTTGGTATCTTAACGCAAGAAAAAGCCCTAGAAGGTGTTGACTTTAACACGATTGGTTTGCTTTTGGGTATGATGATTATCGTCGCAATTACTCAAAAAACAGGTGTTTTCCAGTATGTTGCTATCTGGTCTGCTAAGAAGGTAGATGCCCGCCCTTGGGGTATTTTATTTATGCTTTCTGTTGTAACAGCAGTCTTTTCTGCGTTACTAGATAACGTAACAACTGTACTTCTTATCTCTCCAATTGTACTTCTAATTACAAAAGAGTTGGGTGTTAAACCTTACCCATACTTATTTACATGTATTTTAGCCTCTAACATTGGTGGTGCGGCAACACTTATTGGTGACCCACCAAATATTATGATTGGTTCTGCTGTTGGCTTAAGTTTTATGGACTTTGTGTATAACATTGGTCCTGTGGCTGCTGTAAGTTTTGTGGCGACGCTTATTCCAATTTACTTAATTTGGCGTAATTCTCTTCATGCTTCAGACCACAACCGTGAGCGTATCATGAAGTTTAATGAAAAAGACGCAATTAAAGATTACCGCTTACTTGTTAAATCGCTATCTGTACTCTTCTTAGTACTTGCTGGTTTTATCTTCACACATGGTGCATTGGAACCTGCAACAATCGCTATGGCAGGTGCAGCACTTCTATTGTTACTTGATAACTTCCATCGTGATCCTGAAGAGCAATCAGAGCGCGTTCATCACACAATCGGTGAAGCAGAGTGGGTAACATTATTCTTCTTCGGTGGCTTATTTATTCTTGTTTATGCCCTAGAAGAAGTGGGTGTGATTCATGCAATGTCTGAAGAATTGTTAAAACTTACAGGCGGTGATTTTGCGGTAACGACTATGGTTATTCTATGGGGTTCTGCTATTTTATCTGCTCTTGTAGATAATATCCCATTTGTTGCGACAATGATTCCTCTGATCCAATCTATGGAAACAACATTTGGCTCAGATAAAATTAATACACTTTGGTGGGCACTTTCTATGGGTGCATGCTTCGGTGGTAATGGTTCTTTAATTGGTGCTTCAGCAAACTTAGTTGTTGCAGGCTTTGCAGAACGTGCAGGTCACCCAATTAAATTCTTGCCATTCCTTGCTTTGGCATTCCCACTAATGATTATTAGTATTCTTATCTCTACAGTTTATATTTGGTTCCGCTATCTATAAGCTTAAGAGTTTAAAAATAAAAGCCCCTCACTGAGGGGCTTTTTTTATGTGAAGCAACTCTTTTAAAAGGAAATGCTCTGTTTTATCACCTCTGCTAAGGCTTGGTAGCTACCTGTAACAGCGGCTGATTTACGGTGTGTTAAAGCAATGCCGCGTGTCGGTGCAGGTTCTGTAAATGGTTTAATCACCATACCTTCAGGGATCTGATGAGAGGCAGAAATCGGCAATAGTGTAATACCAATACCAGCTGCAACCATTTGCTTAAGTGTTTCTAAACTTGTCGCCTGAAAGTCTGTACGCTTAGAAAAACCCATAAATTGGCAGGCTTCAATAATATGGTCTTTAAGGCAGTGTCCGTCTTCAAGCAGAATAATTTCTTGCCCTCTTAAATCTTCGGCAGCAATGTCATTTTGTTGAGAAAGAGGATGCGCTTCTGGTAGTGCAACAACAAAAGGCTCTTTAAATAACGGAATATCTTTAAAACGCGTATCATCCCAAGGGGTGGCGTAGAGTACAGCGTCTAGTTCGCCTTTATGCAAAAGCTCAAGCGCTGTTTCTGTTTGTTCTTCTCTTAAGTAAAGTTGCACATCTGGGTATTGCTGTTTAAGGCTTTGCATAAAAAGAGGGACAATGTAAGGCGCAATAGTAGGGATGACACCTAATTTAAACGGGCCTTCTAAAATAGCCGAGCCTTGCTTGCTAATATCAATAATATTTTGTACTTCTTGCTGAACAAGACGTGCGCGCTCTACAACTTGCTCTCCTAACGGTGTCATACGTACTGATTTGTTACTGCGCTCAATAAGTGTTGCCCCTAACATATCTTCTAGCTTTTTAATTTGGATACTTAAAGCAGGTTGAGTCACAAAGCAGCTTTCTGCTGCTTTACCAAAATGCCTATGTTCGGCAACGGCAATTAAAAATTTAAGCTCTTGTAGGGTAATCATATCTGTTCATTTCTTTTATTTATCTAGGTTTTAAATCTCGATAATATAAATATATCATAAATATAAAAACAATCAATTTTACTTTTTAATGAGAGCGTCCTACATTGTATTAAGTGATGCGAAAAACGCATAAGTATAAGTAATTAAACAATTAAATTTTAAATAAATCTAAAGGATATAAACAACATGTTAACAGTAGGCGATACATTCCCAAGCTACAACCTTATTGGTGTCACATCAACAAATATGGATTCTGCTTTTACAGATATCGATGACAATACATACGCTGGCAAATGGCGCATTGTGTTTTTCTGGCCAAAAGATTTCACATTTGTATGCCCAACCGAAATTGTGGCTTTTTCTGACTTGGCGGAAGAATTTTCAGACCGCGATGCGCAGGTGTTAGGCGTAAGTACAGATTC
>JAAZVW010000047.1 GCA_018623135.1 Pseudomonadota bacterium | reverse complement strand
GACCAAAAGCAGTTAGAAGAAATCCGTGGTTTAGGTGAACTTCTTATCTCTAAAAACCGTAAAGGTGCAACTTCTGCTGTACGCCTTGTCTTTGATGGGCCTAAAACAACATTTAAAGACTATGCCAAAACAGATTACGAAATTGATACCGAATAAGAAAAACGGAGGTAATTACCTCCGTTTTTTACTTAGTATATAATCTTTTGTTACGCCTATCTGTTAACCGTTGCAAAATATCCCCAACCCTCTTTAAAAACCACAGCTTATAAGTTGACGCATTAGACCAAATAGTCTAGCCTATATCAGGTATATATACGCAACTTATAAAAATAGGAAAGTCTATTGAATATCTTTGCTTTAATAGGTCGACAAACTCTTAAAATCACGGATGAAGCAGGCCGTGTTTTTATCTTTCTTGGGCTTTCTCTTTCTCATATTTTTCGTGGCCCTTTTTACTTAAGGGAAACACTACGCCAAATGGAAAAAATTGGCGTAGATTCTTTACCTATCGTACTTCTTACGTCGTTCTTTACTGGTGGTGTGCTTGCTCTGCAAAGTTATGATGGTTTAGGCAATGGTGCAATTGCTGCAGAAAACTTAGGTTCTGTTGTTGCCCTTTCTATGTTCCGTGAGCTTGGTCCTGTATTGGGTTCATTAATGGTGGCAGGCCGTGTTGGCGCCGCAATCGCCGCAGAAATAGGTACAATGCGCGTATCAGAACAGATTGATGCTCTTATCACATTAGCCGCAAACCCTATTAAATTCCTTGTAGTTCCTCGCATGGTTGCCTGCATAACCATGGTGCCTCTTCTTATTATTTTAGCAGATATTATGGGGATTTTTGGTGGGTATGTTGTGGCGACAAAATCTTTAGGCTTACCTGCACATTCTTATATTGATAAGTCTTTCGCTTCTGTTGAATTTTACGACATCTTTTTAGGTTTAGTTAAAGCCGTTGTTTTTGGTTTAATTATTGCGCTTATGGGCTGTTACCAAGGGTACAATTCAAAAGGTGGCGCAGAAGGTGTTGGCCGTGCAACAACAATTGCAGTGGTAAATGCTTCTGTACTCATTCTTATTTTTGACTACCTCATCACAGCTTTGATGTTTTAAGGAATAATAGACATGACACAACCAAATAAAGACATCATGGTAAAAATCGAAAACGTAAAAAAAGCTTTTGGTCCTAAACAGGTATTAAAAGGCGTTAATCTAGAAATTCCAAAAGGTAAATGCACTGTTATTATTGGTGGTTCTGGTAGTGGTAAGTCCGTTTTACTTAAATGTATTTTAGGCCTTATGGAAGCAGATAGTGGTCATATTTATTTTGACGGTAAAGATACCGTAGGCCTTAAAGAAAAAGAACATTTCGAAATTATGCGCCGTATTGGTATGTGTTTTCAGTTTGGCGCGTTGTTTGACTCTTTAACAAACTGGCAAAATGTTGGTTTTGGTCTTATTGAACAAGGCAAGTTATCAGATAAAGAAATTCGTGACGTTGCCATCGAAAAACTAAAAATGGTTGGGTTAGACCCCTATGTAGCAGACCAAAAGCCTGCCGATCTTTCAGGTGGTATGCGTAAGCGTGTTGCTGTCGCTCGTGCTATTTGTATGGAACCAGAAGTCATTATTTACGACGAACCAACAACAGGGTTAGACCCTATTACAACAGATATTATAGATGAGATGGTACTTAAACTACAACGCGAGCTAGGTATCACCTCTATTATTATTACACATGATATGAAATCCGCCTTTAAAACAGCCGACCACATGGCAATGTTATATCAAGGGGAAATTATTGCCGAAGGGGACGCTGAATTTATGAAAACCACAGACAACCCCTATGTTCGACAATTTGTAGAAGGTTCAGCAGAAGGACCAATTGGCATGCCGGCAACGGATCATCGCCAATAAATTTAAGGGAGAGAAAAAGTAATGAGCGCAAAAACAGAAACAAAAGTAGGTGCTTTAGTCCTAAGTGCTGCCGCTGGTTTGGTTTGGTTAACAACCCAAAGCGGAGACATTGGTGGCGCAAGTATGGATGAATTACGCGTCCTATCTTCTGACTTTACAAATGCTGGCGGCCTTGTCGCTGGTGCACCTGTTAAAATTGCAGGTGTTAAAGTTGGTGATGTCCGCTCTATTAAACTTACACCACAGGGTACAGCACGTGTTACTTTTACCGTGCGCGATGATATTGACTTACCTGCAAACATTAGCACACAAGTAACAGCAGATGGCCTTATAGGCGGTAAACACCTTGCGCTTGTTTCTGACTTTGGCTCAGAAGGTCAGCTAGCTGAAACAACACAAACGCTCCCATCTATTGGCGTTAACTCAATGGATAACCTTGCTGAAAAATTTGGCGGCATTGCAGAAGATATCTCCCAAGTCTCTAAATCTCTCCGCACAGCGCTTGGTGGCCCTGAAAATGCTGAAAAGCTTTCTCGTATCATTAATAACCTAGATGGTATTGGCTCTAAACTAAATGATGTCCTTGTAAACGAAGTTAAAGAAGGGCAAATTGAAAACATTGTAGATAATATCTCTGATTTTTCTGATGCCTTAAACGATACTGGCGATGATATTTTATATGACCTAAAATCTTCAGCAGCATCCTTAAAAACAATTCTTGGTAACAACGAAGGTAAAGCTTCTGAACTTATCAGCAATTTAAGTGTAACGGCTGACAACCTCGCTTCTCTCACCAATAACATGCGTGAAGGCAAAGGTATTTTGGGCAAAATGCTTACACAAGATTCTAACGCCCTAGAAAACCTAGAAATTGCAGCTAAAGATATTCGTGAAATTGCAGAACGTGTTAATAATGGCGAAGGTACAATAGGTCGCCTTATTAACGATCCTGCAACGGTTGAAAAAATCGAAACCGCTCTTGATTCAATTTCAGGTGCCGCAACACGTATCCAAAACTTTAAAACAGAAGTTGACTTCCATGGCTACTCTCTTGTTGCAGAAGATAACATTTCCAAAGGACGCTTCAGCGTTAAACTTCAACCGCGTCCAAACCGTTTTTACGTACTTGGTATTACAGCCGATGGCTTTGCGACAGATGCGGATGATCCAAGAAGCTCTGGCCGAGCTTACGCAGGCCAAGACTTTGGTAACGAAACGAAGTTCACAGTACAATTTGGTCATATTTACGAAGCCGCTTTATTCAACAAAGATGTCGCTCTTCGTTTAGGTGTTAAAGATTCCACATTCGGTATTGGTGCTGATATGGTGTTTGATGCATGGGCAAACCATAAACTTGAAGTTTCTGCCGATGTTTACGACCTAAGCGGTGAAAACTCAGGAACAAGCGCAGATAAAGGCATTACACATGTGGATCTTACAGCCCGCCTACACATGAGCGATACTGGACTATATGCAATCGGTGGTATTGATAATGCTCTACACGATAAATACAGCTCACCATTCTTAGGCCTAGGCTGGCGCTTCCGTGATGAAGACCTTAAATTCTTAGCTGGCGCAGCTCTATAGTTTAGGCTCTTAATATGGCAGCTAAAACAAAAACATCCTTTGTATGTAATGAGTGTGGCACTCTCTACTCTAAATGGATGGGTAAATGTGATGCTTGTGGCGCTTGGAACAGTCTTACAGAAGAAAAACAGGTTTCGGTTACAGGTAAACTTACAGGCAAAGGTCAAACCGCTGAACTCATCTCTTTAGATGCTGAAATCTCAGATAAGCCAAGATTAGATACAGGCTTATCTGAATTCAACCGCGTTTTAGGTGGTGGTCTTGTTGTTGGCTCTGCCATTTTAATTGGCGGTGATCCCGGCATTGGTAAATCAACCATTCTTATGCAAGCGACAGCTCAACTTTCTGTACATCATAAAGTACTCTATTTTAGTGGTGAGGAATCAGCCTCTCAAATTCAACTCAGGGCAAAACGCCTCGGGCATGCGGATAAAAAAGTACAAATCGCGACAACAGGTGAGCTAGAAAGCATTATTGCAACCATAAAAAAAGAACGCCCTGCCCTTGTCGTTATTGATTCTATTCAAACAATATTTTCAAATCAGCTCGATTCAGCCCCCGGTACTGTCTCTCAAGTACGTGTAGCAGCACATGAATTGATACAAACAGCCAAAACAACTGGCTCAGCCCTTATTTTTGTTGGTCATGTTACTAAAGATGGGCAAATAGCAGGTCCTCGTGTTCTTGAACATATGGTAGATACCGTGCTTTATTTTGAAGGTGAACGTGGTGGTTCATTCCGCGTATTGCGTACTTTCAAAAACCGCTTCGGTGCAACAAATGAAATTGGTGTTTTTGAAATGAAAGATGTGGGTTTAGAAGAAGTTACAAACCCTTCTGCCCTTTTCTTATCAGAGCGGCCGGAAGGTGCGCCAGGTTCTGCCGTTACCTCTTGTATGGAAGGAACACGCCCAGTACTTGTAGAAATTCAAGCCCTTGTAAGCAATTCAAATATGGCTCAACCACGTAGAACCACACTAGGTTTTGACCATAACCGACTTTCTATGATGGCCGCCGTGCTCGACAAACAGGCTGGCTTTACTTTTTCATCTCAAGATATTTTCGTAAATATTACAGGTGGTTTAAAAGTAGAAGAAACAGCCGCTGACCTTGCTCTTGCTGGTGCGCTTATTTCCTCATTACTCAATAAACCACTAGAAGAAGATCGTATTTTAATTGGCGAAATTGGTTTAGCTGGTGAAGTGCGCTCCGTTTCTCAAATGGAAGTGCGCTTAAAAGAAGCAGAGAAGCTAGGCTTTAAATCCGCTGTTGTACCTAAACAAGTTGCTAAAGAAAGTAAAACAAAACTTAAACTTATACCTATCGAACGTTTAAGTGAAATCACGGAAAAGCTCTATGACTAATTACGATATTGTCGCCCTTATTTTTATAAGTATTTTTACTTTATTTGCCTATAATCGAGGCTTTTTACGTGAGGGAATCACTTTTATTTTGTGGTTACCCCTTATGGGATCCCTTATTGCTTTTATGTATAATGCTTATGATCCTAGCTCTTTTGCTGGCTATGAAGGCGTAGATAGAGATACTCGTGGGCAAATGCGTACGCTTTCTCTTATCTTTTTATCGGCTATGATTGTTGTTTCAATTCTCGACCGCCTCTTTTTTAAAAAAATTATCAGCCGCTCTTCTGGCTTAGTGCAGGTTCTAAATGGCTTAGGGGGCGCAAGCCTAGCATTACTACGTATTGCAATTTTTGCAGTTCTTTTGCTTACAGGCTATATGGTATATTCAGGCACAACTGAAGTTGTAAAAGATAAATCCGAAATCTTAAATAAAGTTATCCGCCCTTACAGCCTTTCTTTTTATCAAGACTTGCTAGACCGAGGTTATATTTCAGAAAACCATGTATTTGAAGAAGACTTTAACAACCCTATTAATAAGCTGCGTAGGTCTATAGACGAAGGGCAAGAATCTATTGTAGAAGATGTCCCTCTTGTTGGAGAAGTTAACCGCCACATTCGTATGGAACAATACAACAAACAGATGCGTAACCGCATCTTAAATGGAGAATAAAAGCTATGAGTACAGCTATTATCGCCTTAGCTTATATTTTTATTTGGGTAGCTTTAGTAAGTATACCATGGGTTTTTAAGGCCTGCCAAGGTACACATTACAAGCATCGTATTACTCTATGGATTCTAGCAATAATCATATTAGGGGCATTTGGCTATGGCTTAGATATGCTTACAATTAAAAAACCACATGAAGCTTATCAATCTGGTACTTTCTACGTTACCTTTATGCTTATGAGCGTCTTATTCTCAACACCAAGCTTTTTATATTTTAAAGCAAAACAACAAGCAAAAAAATAAGAGCCTTTAGCTCTTATTTTTTCTTACCTTCATATGGGTTTTGACCACCGCGCATAACCAAGCGCATAACCACACCTTCTAAATCAAAAGCTTCTCTTAAGCCATTTTGTAGATAACGTATATAAGAGCTTGGTACCTCTTCCGGTAAATTCACCCAAATCGCGAATGTAGGCGGACGATTCGCAACCTGTGTCATGTATTTAAATTTAAGGCGACGCCCTTTTTTAAACGGTGGTTGGTGCGCCTCTAACATTCCTTCTAAAAAGCGGTTTAGATGTGATGTAGAAATTTTTGTTTGCCATTTTTCATGAATTGCAAAAACTTTCGGCATAAGCTTATGAATGTTTTTGCCTGAAAGTGCAGAAAAACGAACCACAGGAACCCCTTTTACCTGAGAAAAGCTATGCTCTAAAAGATGGTCAACATCTTTCATCACTTCTTCTTTTTCTTCTTCAGGAATTAAGTCCCACTTATTAAGCGCAATAACAAGAGCACGTCCCTCTTCCGCTACTTTAGAGGCAATTACACGGTCTTGCTGCTCAAAAGGTTGAGTCGCATCCAGTAGTAAAACAACGACATGTGCACGGTCGATTGCTTTAATAGAAATGCTAGCGCCTGTCTTTTCAATTTTTTCATTAATTTTTGCTTTTTTACGCAAACCAGCTGTATCGATAAGCTCAATCTCTTTACCATCGTATTGCCACATTGTGCTGATAGATTCACGCGTGAGCCCTGCTTCTGGGCCTGTTAGCATACGGTCTGATTTTAAAAGCTGATTGATAAGAGTTGATTTACCAGCATTCGGACGACCAACAATCGCCATACGCAAAGGCTGATCTTCCTCTTCTAAATCTTCTTCAGAAAGTGACTTTTCTTCAATTGCTTTCTTTGCTAATGAGACTGAAATATTCTTCACCTCTGCAAGACCAATATTATGTTCGGCGGCAACCTCGATAATGTTATCAAAGCCTAGGCCATACACTTCGTAAATATGCTCTTGCATGGCTTTTTTATCCGCCTTATTTACAAGAACGTAAACAGGTTTATTACTGCGTTGTAGGATATGCGCAAGGCCTTCATCTAAAGATGTAATCCCCACACTACCATCGACAACAAAAAAGACAGCATCAGCCTCATCTACTGCAGCTTCTGAAATTTTGTTCATACGTTGTGCAAGATCATCTGACGTACCTTCTTCAAAACCTGCGGTATCAATAAGCGTAATATTATACTGCTGGGCAAGTTTCATTTGAGCGTAGTTACGATCACGCGTGACGCCTGGTGTATCATGCACAATGGCCGCTTGGCGGCCAATGAGTTTATTAAACAATGTTGACTTACCGACATTTGGTCGGCCAATAAGAGCAATCTTAAGCATTAATTTCTACTTCTATTTATAAGAAATGATTCGGCCTTTATCGGTCAGGAAGTATAAACTACCGCCTGCGACAACTGGTGGCATACTAATCGCCTCACGTAGACGAACCATTGCTAAGCGTTTACCTGTTTCTGGTTTATAAGATGCGGCCATACCATCGGTAGCGACAACTAATAAGCGATTGCCTGCTAAAATAGGACCTGACCAAGAAACAGATTCTGTATCATCTAAGATAGAACGCAATCCTAAATTTTCAATCCATTTAATTGCACCAGTTTGGCGGTGCACGGCCACAAGTTCGTTTTGGTCTGTCACAACATAAATCATGTTACCCGCAACCCATGGCATTTGAGTTGAAGAAAGCTCGCGTGACCAAATGCGACGACCTGTTTTAAGATCAAACGCACTTAAACGACCTTGGTGGTTTACAGCATATACCATATCTCCGACAATAACGGGAGAACTTTCTGCATCTACCAGTGCAGAAGCAGGGTCTGCACCTACACGAAATGAAAGTGCTTCGTGCCAAATATATTTACCTGTTGTAGAAGAAAGGGCATAAAGTTCACCTGAAGAATAAGGGACAACCACAACACCTTCTGATACAGCTGGTGACGCACCGCCTAGTAAAGCAATCGATTCTTCGATACCGCTATGTTGCCATAGCAATGTGCCATCTACTGTTGAAAGTGTGTGTAATTTATTATCGTTAGAAATAACAAAAACTTTACCTTCTGCAACTGTTGGTGCACTACGAATTGGTGAGCTTGCTTGGTACATCCAAAGTGTTTGACCTTCTGCACCATCTAGCGCATAAACTTGGCCTGTACCTAGTGTTACGTATAGCGTACCACCAACGAATGCTAGACCACCTGAGATGTTAAGATCATCTTCTGAAACTTCTAGCTCACGTGTCCAAAGTTCTTTACCTGTTTGTGTATCAAGCACAACAACTTCATTTTCTGTTGTAAGAGAGAAGACTTTACCTTCACCTACAACTGGTGGGTTAAGCAGTTTTTCATCATCTGCTGGCGTTGAAGAAACTTTACGACGCCATGCACGTGTAACGGTATTTGGTAAGGCTAAGTGCATAGCAGCATGATCTGCATATGCGCCTGTTTGCGCCCAATTTTGTAGGGCAATAGGCTCAGGAATTTTAACATCCACACGACGTACTTGTGGGTCAATTCTTAATAATTGAGGACGCTCAAGCACATATTCACGCGTGCCTTCTAGTGGCTCTTGCTTAGAAGAACATGCAGCAACAACCAAACAAGATGCAACTGTTAAGTATTTAGCCCAATGCGTCATCATTTTTAATATTCCTTATTTTCGTATGATTTTGTTTTTAAAGGGATTATTTTAAGCTGTTGAGTTGCGCTTCTGCCTGTTGCTTAAGAGCGACTGGCGCATTTTCTAGCGCAATAAGTTTCATAAGCTCTGCTTTTGCTTTTTCTGTTTCATTATTATTAAGTGCTAATGTAACAAGCATTTGGTGCGCAGATGCTTTAAAAGCAGATTTAGAAGCTGTAATTTTTGTAAGTTTTTCTTCTGCTAATTTCGCATTTGTTTCCATAAGAGCGATTGTTTGCATAAATGCAGCGATATCTTTAAAGGCTTGTGGTGCAGAGCTTGATTCAACCTCTTTATAAAGCGCCATCGCTTCATCATATTTTTTATCTTTAAGCGCAAGAGAACCTGCATATAGGTTAGCGATAATTTGGTAGCCGCCTTCTGTTGTGCTTGCATATGATTTTAGGGACTCAAGATCTAGCGTTTGTGCATTCATGATAGCTGTATAGCCCTGAGATGCTGCCGCTGCTGAAGCCTGTTTTGTGTTTTTATAAATATTTACTGCTGCAACTGCCGCAAATAAAACCAACACAGCCACAATAAGCCATAGACGATTTTTTTGCCAAAAATCCTTTAGGCGTTGTTCATGCATATATTCATCTACTTCACGTAAAAATTCATTAGCCACAGCTTTTATTCCTTAAATATTTATATTTTTTGTCGTTTAAATTTGAGTCATATTACCAAATAACGCTAAGGGGATAAAGGATTATCTACCCTTAACCCGGCATTGCGTTTAAAAGTGCTTTTGTATAAGGTTCTTGCGGTGACGTGTAGAGGCTTTCTGTTTGAGCAGATTCCACAATTTCACCATGTCTCATCACAATAACTTGGTCTGATATTTCTGATACCACACGTAGATCATGAGAGATAAATAAGTAGCTCAGCTCGTACTTATCTTTTAAATTCATCATAAGTTCTAGCACTTGTTTTTGCACAGAAACATCTAAAGCAGATGTTGCTTCATCGGCAATAATAAGCTTTGGCTTAAGTGCAAGCGCACGAGCAATGCAAATACGTTGCCTCTGCCCGCCTGAAAACTGATGGGGATAACGATCATAAGCATTTTCTGGT
>JAAZVW010000016.1 GCA_018623135.1 Pseudomonadota bacterium | reverse complement strand
TTTACCCTCAGCCATTTGCACATCAAACTTTGTAAGTTTAAGCATGCCTTCTGCTAAATCAAAAATAAGATTCGCTTTATTAATTAAACGACCATTATGAGCAACATTCCCAAGCTGAATTTGGCTTTTCACGTTTAAGTCTTGGAACAAACTTAAATCAATAACTTCATCAGACCAATTTGCAGTCTTATTTGCATTTCCAGCAGTCTTCAAATTCAATCCTAATAGCTCAGTATTTGTATTTACAATTTTAAGCTTAGCCTGGTACATATCTTCAGAAATAACCGCAGAACCAGCCAAGTTAGCGCCTACTGTTGCTAACTGAAACTCTTCAATTTCAAGTTGACCTTTTTCATAAACAAGCTCACCCTGTAATTTAAAGTCAGCAAGGCTTGTTAACGGAAAATCCGCACCTAATTCAATAAACTCTTTTACAAAGGTTAATGCATCAGGAGAAGCATAATCAAACTTTGTACGTAGCACAGGCTTACCAAAAGGATCAGCAAGCACACCATCAACAGCAACCGACTGTCCTTTAAAAGAAACTTCATCCTTAAACTCAACTTTAGACATTAAAGAAGACAAGTCTTTCACGCTCGAATACGCAAATTTTTCACCCAAAAGAACACCTGTAAGGCTTTGGCGCACCTCTGTTAAGTCCTTACCATCAATAGCAAGCTGGCCTTCTCTAAATGTATAATTTTTTGCTAAAGGCTTATTGTCGTATTCAACATTAATGTTACTTACAATAATATTACCGTAAGAAGTCACCATATCCAAAGCGCTTAAACCGCCCGAACCACTGCGCGACTTTCTTTTAGGTTCCCAATTTTTATCACCATCTTCAGCAACAGCTAAATGCACATTTACTGTATCAACAGAAACCTTCTCAAGCATTAGCTGGAATTTCATTAAAGATGCTAAATCAGCATTTACTTCAATAGCACCAGTTGTCAACAAGGGCTTATCACCATCGTAAGCGGCTACAGTAAGGCCACCTAATTTCACATAAGGTTTCGGGAATATTTGTAATGCTAACGGGCCAGAGACTTCAACTTTGCGACCCATTTTACCCGTTAAAAATTCAGAGACTTTAGCAGACTGATTCCCCCAGTCTGTATATTGAATAAACCCAACCAAAGCAGCGGGCACCAATATAATTAAAAGAAGAATCAGAATAATAATACGCTTAATCATTTAAATAATACCTTTATTTGAAAGCTTTTTAGTGTTTTAAAAGTTTTAATTGGCCACACCCAATAAGCGCCAAAGTTGCTCAATTTCTTCTGCATGCATGCTTGGCACAAAGCCATCTAAATTTTGGCCACCAGCCCATGTTGCTAAACAATGGTCTATACCAGCAGATTCTGCCGCCTGCATATCTGCTAAACTATCACCAATCATAATGGTATTTTCAGGCTGTATCCACGCCTCTTCCATAATAAGTTCTAACATATCAGGCGCGGGTTTAAAAGCTGCATCATCAGCGCAAGCTAAATGGTCAATCCATTGGTCTAGGCCAGAATCTTCAATAAACTTTTCTGCTGATTTTTTACCTAAGTTTGTTGCTACGGCAATCTTCATTCCCTGCTTTTTAAGTTCAGGGAGTAATTTAAAAAACGTCTCAAACACTTTTTCTGTTTTTAAATCATAAAGTGTGCCGCTCGCATCAAAAATAACAAGTTCGTATTTCATTCAAACGTGCTCTTATTTTTCTTGTTGTTTATCTCAATAAAAAGCTTACTCAGGCAATGTTATATTAAGCTGAGTTAATGCGTTTTTATAATACTTTGGTAGTTCTGCTTTAAATTGCATTCTAACCCCTGTAGTCGGATGCGTAAACTCAATTTTCCATGCATGTAAAAAAAGTTTCTGTCCTTTTATATCAAAAAGCTCTTTTGCCATAGGGCCATCGTATTTCGTATCGCCAACAAGTGGCACGCCAATAGCACTTAAATGTGCCCTAATTTGGTGGGTTCTACCTGTTTCAGGCTCTACTTCTAATAAATGCGTATTACCAGATCTCGCTATGCGTTTGTAGTTTGTAAAGGCTTCTTGTCCTTCATCTTCTTTAATTTGCATGCGCTCTCTTTCAGAAGCACCTTCTAAACCTTTTTCAAGTTTAAAATCAATACGCCCTTCAGGGTCTTGCAAATGGCCATGCGCTAAAGCTAAATAGGTTTTTTGCCAGTTCTTTTCTTTAAAACCTTCTGTTATTTTAGCAATAACCTGTCTTTTTTTACCTAATACAAGGCAACCTGTTGTCGCTTTATCCAGTCTATGCGCTAATCTTGGAGTGTTTTCAGGGTATAAAGCCACCATCATACGGTCTATACTACGCGTATGCCCACTACCTGCTTGTACAGGTACAGCTTCAGGTTTATTTATCACCAAAATATCATCATCTTCATAAATAATAGCCTGCTTAATCAGCTTTTCATCCTGTGGTGTCATTCTGTAGGTGTTTTCAACATCCACAGATTCTTTTACCTGATTATTTTCATGATAAAATGCCGGGCTTAAACGCACTTCATCATTTAAATTTAAACGTTCTGTCCCTTTAACACGCTTACCATTTAAACGCACTTGCCCCTTACGACACATTTTTTGAACAAAGCCAAATTTAAGCTCTGGCATTTGTTTTAAAACAAACTTATCAATTCTAAGTCCTTCATGTTCTGCATCTACAACAAGTGGTTTAATCTGTTCAGTCATCTGTATAAATATCCAAAGCCTATTAATAATGATTTTTATGGAATATACACGCAAGTTGCGCTATGGTAAAGAGATGACATCAACACTATATAAAAATAAGAGTGTATTTTCATATTTCTTTAAAATTACAAACAAATTGACCACTTAAGAAATGGATAACAAAATTCATGCCAACAGAACGCACAGCAGAACAAGCTCAAGTTGCAGATGCCATTGCGCGCGCTAAAACATCCCAAACTCAATGGGCAACAAAGCCCTACAGAGAACGCGTTGGTTTTGTAAAAGATATCTATAAAAAAGTTGCAGAACACGCCGATAAACTCGCAGACGCAATTAGCCAAGATGTAAACAAACCACGCACAGCAGCCCTAATGGGTGATATTATCATGACTCTAGATAACCTAAAGGATATGCTTAAAAACGGCCATAAAATGCTTAGAGAAGAAACACCATCTCCTATGCTGAGCCAATTCTATTTAGGGTCTCGCAAACTTAAAGTATCACGCCAACCTTATGGTGTTGTTGGTATTATTGGACCTTGGAACTTTCCTGTTTATCTTAACCTAGACCCTATTTGCGCGGCATTACTCGCAGGTAACACCGTGGTTTGGAAGCCTTCTGAAAAAACACCCCTTACAAATCAGGTCATGAAGGAACTTTTCAAAAACCTCCCATCTGGTGCGCTGGTTCAGCTTGAAGGTGGTAAAGAACTAGGTGCTGCACTTTCTAAAGCGCCGGTTGATCGTATTATTTTTACAGGTTCTACGCAAACAGGTCGTGTTATTAGTGCACAGGCTGCAAACTACACAACACCTATCGCGACCGAGCTTTCTGGTAAAGATGCCTGCGTTATTTTTAAAGACGCCAATATAGAAGATGCCGTTAAAGCTGTCGCTTGGGGTATGACCAACTTTGCAGGTCAAAGCGCAGTTAAACCGCAACGCATTTTTATAGAGCAAGAAATTTACGAGACATTTAAAAACCAACTCATCAGCACCCTTCAGCAAATGAAATTAGGGCCTGCCAACCAGGCAGGTACACAAATTGGGCCTCTTATTAACGAGAAACGTGTTAAATATACCGAACGACTCATTGCAGATGCACAAAATGCAGGCGCACGTGTTATTCTCGGGGGCCACGCTGTCGCCGAAATGCATGGCAACTTTTTTGCCCCAACGCTACTAGAAGGCGTTACACCCAAAATGCGTATTGATGCAACGGATGTATGGGCACCTGTAGCAAGCCTTACACCTTTTGGCAACGAAATTACAATGCTTAAATTCATTAACTTCCACCGCCTAGGCCTTACAGCCAGCCTCTGGACAAAAGATATGAAACGTGCAGAAAGCATCGCTCGCCAGCTAGATGTTGGTGTCGTTATGATTAACAATGTTGTTACAGCCGCAGGTGATGCTCGCCTACCTTTTGGTGGCCGTCGTCTTTCAGGTAATATGCAACGACACGGTGCTTGGGGCATAAAGGAAATGACCCGCCCACAATCTTTAAGCATAACAAGTAAAGGCTTCTTTAAGCCTGGCTTTAAGAGCAAAATCCGCCTAAGCGAAAATCAAATGCATGCTGTTATCGCTTTTAAAGCGGGTATGTGGAAAGAATTTTTAAGGCTTGTCTTCAAAAAGTAGCACTTCAATAAGCGCCAAACAAAAAAAAGCGTTTCATAACCGCTTTTTTTTATATTTTATACATTATTTCAAAATCACTGCGCTCTTTTAAAAACGTGTCAGCCATTTAAAAATATCAAAATTTTCTGGACTATAAAATTGCAACAACTGATTCTGTTTAAAAAGCCAGCTACTCTCTTCTGCTTGCGCAAAAAAGGTGTTTTTAGGGCTATCGATAACCTCTTCACCCACAACATCCCCTAATAAATAATCTTTAATACGCTGTAGTACATCCATTTTCTCTAAAAAGACCAAGTGTCCAGCATGTTCAATTTTTAAGTAACGACCTTGTGGAATTTGCCCTGCTAATAACCTTGCGCTTTTTTCAGATACAACATTATCTTCTGCCCCTTGTACAACTAAACAAGGTTGAGAAATCTCACAAGCTTTTGTCATATTAGAAAATATAAGCCCACAAAAAAAGTGCTGCCAAATAATATTCTCACTTGGTGCTTTAGCACCAAAGTTCTCACGCAGTACTTTAAAGAAGTGCGGCTGCAATTTTCTTGTACGTTCAGAAATAATAAATTCATAAAAAACTGAAGAATGTACATGTGCACGCCTTCCCCAATTTTTTTTAGCAATTTTTTGCATAAGGTTAAATGAGTCTCTATCAAAAGTCGTACCACCGTAAGAGGTACTCATTAGAACCATTTTAGAAATATCCATGCCTCTATTTGCCAAAGTTTGCGCCACAAATCCACCCATAGAATGTCCTAAAATCGCTGTGTTTGTTACCCTAAGCTCCTCGCAAATATCCTCTACTAAATCAGCAATGCTATCAACAGACATCTCATCCCAGGCAGGCGCGTTACCCACACCCGGTAAATTAATAAAGGTTAAATTAAAATGGTCTATTAACAAGCCAATAAGCGGTCTAAACGCCCAAGCACCACAGCCAACACCAGGAATACACACAAGGTTAGCCGCATCTTTATTTGGGCTTTCATAGTATTCATAGTACTGCGCTAAATCAGTAGCTTTTACCATTATTTTTGCCTTTGTAATTTTTCTCTTAACTGGTCAAAGTAGATGTAACGTTTTTTCATTTCACGCTCAAAGCCACGTTCAATCGGTTTATAAAGTACAGGCCGCTCCATTTCTTGTGGGAAGTAATTTTGGCCAGAGAAGCCATACTCTGTATCATGGTCGTAAATATAATCTTTACCATAGTCTAACGCTTTCATAAGCTTTGTTGGCGCATTTACAATCCACTTTGGTGGGCTTAAATGCCCTGTTTGCTTCGCCAGAGAAAATGCATTTGTTATTCCCATATAAGCTGCGTTAGACTTAGGTGCCAAAGCTAAATACACAGCAGCATTCGCCAAAGGCAATCTTCCTTCTGGCATGCCTAACATTTGGTAAGCTTGCACAGCAGAAGTCACATGTATTAAGGCTTGTGGGTCTGCCATACCTACATCTTCTGCCGCTAAAGCAAGCATTCTGCGCCCAATATACATAGGGTCTTCGCCTGCATCTAACATACGTGCCATCCAATAAAGGGCAGCATCAGGGTCTGACCCTCTTAAAGATTTATGAAATGCAGAAATAAGACTAAAATGCCCCTCGCCCGATTTATCGTAAACCGCTGCTCTTCTACCTAAAATCTGCCCTAAATCTTCTAGGCTCAAATCTTCACCTTGGCTAACAGAAGCATAAACACTTTCTAAAAGCCCTAATAAATAACGTCCATCACCTTGTGCTTGCTGTACTAAAAAGCTTTGCCCATCTTCATCTAAAGGCATAAAACCAAAATACGCTTTTGCTTTATCTAGCATTTTAGTTAAGTCTGAAACTTCTAAATTTTTGAGTTCTAAAACTTGCATACGAGAAAGCAATGCCGCATTAACTTCAAAAGAAGGATTTTCTGTCGTTGCCCCAACAAGAATTAACGTACCATCTTCCACATAAGGCAAAAAGGCATCTTGCTGGGCTTTATTAAACCTATGTATTTCATCAATAAATAATAAGGTACGCTGTTGCTGGTATTTTAAACGGTCTTTAGCTTCTTCTACTGCTTGTTTCACATCTTTAACGCCAGAAAACACAGCACTTAAAGGCACAAAATGCACATCAAAAGCCTGTGCATATAAGCGAGCAATCGTCGTTTTACCACAACCCGGAGGTCCCCAAAGTAAAATAGAAACAGGCTTTTGTTGTTTTAAAATACGCCCTAAAAAACCTGTATCATTCAATAAATGCTCTTGCCCAACAACTTCTTGAAAAGTTTTTGGTCGCAAAATTTCTGCAAGTGGTTTTTCATTTTCAGTTTCAGAAGAGACTTGATCAAATAAAGACATTATTATCTCGCTATAATCTGTAGCGTTTGCCTGCCACGTTTAACAATAATTTTCCAACCACGACGACGCACCGCAAGTGCTTCTTCAAGCTCTTCTAGAGTTGTTACTTCAGTATCATTCACCTCGGTTATAATGTCCCCCACACGCATCGTTGCAATTCCAAACGTCGTCGGACGCTTTGGTGTTTGTATAATCGCAACACCTTTAACATCATAAGGCAAACGCAATTCATGTGCTAAACTTGGGCTAATTTGCTCAACAACATAACCGTTTAACGGATGGCTTCCTTTAAGCATTTTTTGTGCATTAGGATCACGTGGCGGTAACGCTTCTAAACTTAAGTAAACTTGCTTTTGCTTACCTGCACGTAAAATTTCCACAGGTACTTTTTTACCTAAAGAGGTTTGCGCCATACGGCCATAAAGCGCACGCTCATTAGCAATATCATAACCATTAAAACTTAAAATAATATCACCCACCTGTATGCCCGCTTTAAAAGCCGGAGAATTTGGCATAACGTCATTTATTAAAAAGCCTTGGGCACGCTTCAAACCTAAGCTTTGCGCTAAAATTGTTGTTAGGTCTTGCCCTTCTGCACCTAACCAAGGTCTCTGGATATCACCTGTGGAAAATACCGAATTCATCACAGCACGCACCGTATTAGCAGGTATAGCAAAACCAATACCTTGCGAGCCACCACTTTGCGAGAAGATTGCCGTATTAATGCCTACTAATCTCCCGCGTGAATCTACAAGAGCACCACCAGAATTACCGGGGTTAATCGCCGCATCTGTCTGGATAAAATTCTCAGCGGAAGACTGACCAATATTAGAACGCCCAAGTGCCGAAACAATACCCATACTCACACTCTGACCAATGCCAAATGGGTTACCAATGGCCAATACCAAATCACCCACTTCTAAAGCATCAGAATCCGCAAGTTCTGCATATGCAAACTTACGCTTAGCCTTAATTTTAAATACAGCAATATCTAAATCTTTATCGCCTGTCATATAATCAACTTCAAAAGCTTCACCTTCAGCACTCATCACTTTAACTTCCGATGCACCTTGCACAACATGAAAGTTGGTTACAAAAGTACCATCATCAGCAATAATAACGCCCGAACCTAATGACTGCTCTACACGTTCACGCCTTACACCCCCTAACGATTGTCCAAAAAACAATTCAAACGTCGGGTCTGAAAAAAACGGATTCACCGCACGCTCTACTTTTGTTTTGGTAAAAATATTCACCACAGTAGGAGATATTTTTTTAACAGCTTCCGCGTAAGAAACCTTAACATCAGCCATTGTTTTAGGCGCCATAACTGCTTGCGCCATAGCCATGTCATAAGTCACACCACAAAATGCAACAACTAAAGAAAAGAATATTTTTTTCATTTTATTTCAATAATTTCTCAAGATAAGTTAAACAATCACTTACAGGTTCAATATGCGCAACATCCATATTTTGTGGCGCAATGAGACTCAACTCATTTTCATGCCACTCCAATTTAAAATGATGCAAAACCCCTTTTGCCCCAGGATCTAGAAGAGACGCCAACCTGCACAAAACACCCAAAGCTTTTGCCTGATTAAAATCTTCTTCATTTAAAAGCTTTTCAAGCATTTTAAATTTAACTTCAGGGATTTTATCTTGGTGGCGATAATAACAAGTGGCAGCAATTTTTGACCTTAATTTGTGGCAACAACCAACGTACGAACCACCAATCACTTTATCAAAAATAAGCGGTGCTCTATTAAGTTCTTGCTCTCTCCAAGTGCTTTCAACAAAAGCTGTTGCCGCTTTTATATATGTACGATTTAAATCAGGCAATACACGTCTTGCAAAAGCATATAAACTATCGGAATAATCCAAACCACGACCGTCTCTTTTGGATATTTCTTTTGCGTAGGAAATAAATGGATCCACACGTTGCTCTTCACCCATTTGAGAAAAAAGAACACCTTCTCTAATACCATATGTTGTAAAGCGAATACTTTCAGCCGCAGTAACATCCGCCAAAGCTTTCAGTGTTGCCGCACGGTATTTTAATACATCTTCAAAGCTATCATCATAAGCCTTTAAGTCTTGCATATTTGGTAATTTGTTTTGGATAATTTGATCAAAGAAATCTTCTGAGTTTTCTGGGTGAATACGATAATCTTGTAAAATATCTAGCGGATAATCTTTCAGCATCATATGAATCGCTGCAAGTGCACGCATACCACCACCATTAGCAATGACTTGCTTTTTATTTTTAAGCCAGGGCGCTTGCTCTTCTAGCGTTTGCTTAATAAGTTTATAAGCTTCTTCACCTGGACATTGAGCATCTTTACATCTCGCATCTAAAGATAAAACACCTAAAGGAAGAGAAATAAAATGTTCTTCATCTACATCATAAAGCTCAAGACTACCGCCCCCTAAATCCAGCACAACGCCCTCAGGATTATTAAGAGATGCGCAAGCGCCTATTGCAGCAAGCTTTGCTTCTGTTTGTCCTGAGATAATATCAATATTTATGCCAAGCTCTTTTTCTATACGCTCAATAAAAGCATCACCATTTTCAGCTTCTCGTACTGCAGAAGTTGCTATACCTACAAGTGCTCTTACATTGGCTTCTTGGGCAACCCACATAAACCACTTTAATGCTTTAAGTGTTTCTTGCTGCTTTTCTTCTGAAAGACTAAAAGAGCCTTCACCTTTACCTTCTGCAAGTTTTGTTCTTACACGTTCATAATGATAAATATAAGGGTATTCTTTAACATCTGCATAAATCACCAAACGCATTGCATTTGAACCCATATCAATAAGCCCTAAACGACCGTGCGTATGGGGTTTTTGATTTTTATGTAATATTCTTAATTTTGTGCTCGCATCCATAGGTTTATTATGGACAATTTAACAATATATTGCAAAAAGAAAAACCGCCCAATATTAGTTTGAGCGGTTTTTATAGCCTTATCGAAAATTAGTGAAGCACAACAGGTGCGCTCACATAGTTTAAAAGAATGCCTAGAGCTTGCGCCCAAGACTGAATGGAAGCTTCACCCGACAGCAGACTGCTATCAACAGAATCAGCAATGATGTTCAAATCAAAGCCTTCATGTTTAAGCCGTTGAACATAAAAATATGCCAAGCAAGCACCAACTGTTTGTAAATTGGGGTAACGCAACAGCAATTCAGCTGGAGAAAAAGAACCAAAGAAGGCTTCTGATGTTTTCTCATACAGACGCATTCCAGCTTCTTCAAATAAAGAAGTTGCCAAATGCAGGAAGGACTCCTGATCCACTGGTGCCTGTTCATTAAATTGCATGGTAAATGTTTCAGCATCATATGCTTGAGCTGAGACAGCAGAAACCAACAACCTTTGGGAAATTTTATTAAAATACAACGTGTGCATAATCATTCCTCTTATGCAAAGAAGCCCATAAAGGGCGACAGGGTAAAAGATACTAGAAATATCTTTTAGGAAACGCAACAAACTTTACAAAGAAAGTTAAATAACAGATTTAACTATAGCAAAGCTTTTTAGGATAAGAAAGCTTAAATAGGCTCATCTATAACCTGTTTAACAAGAGAGATTGATATTTTACGCTTTTCAGACATTGAAAGAAGATCTAATTTTTCAAGTAATGCCAAGATATAAGCAGGCTGCCTTGGGCAGTGATTTAAAATATAATCCACCACTTGTGGGGAGATAGAAATCTGTCGATCATAAGATTCTTTTGCTAATAAAAGGCGCATTTCTTCCGTTGTTGGAGAAGCCACTTCTACCTGATGAAGTGTTAATAAGCGAGATCTAAGATCGGGTAAAAAGGATGTAAGCATTGAAGTAGGCACAGAAGAAGCAAATGCTAAAGCACCGCCCTGCTCTTTTACACGATTAAAAAGATGAAACAACTGTTCTTGAACTTCAGGAGAGGCTTCTGATAAATCATCTATCGCATAATTTTTAGCCGTCAATTCTTTGGGGAGTTTTTTTGCAGAAACAACATCTGCACCAACTCTATTTGCCCACAAATAAAGTAGATGTGTTTTACCCACAGCTTTTTCACCATAAAAAACCATACCCTCTTCTGCTTGGGCATTAAGTACCATAAGTGCCTGAGCGTTAGATTGCAAAGGGATAAAATTATCTGGAGAATAGTCTGTTTTATGTGAAAAACCTAAGGTGAGTTGCTTCATTCTTTAAATTCTGCCACCCATACTTGCGCGCCATCTTCTGCCTGTTTAAGATGAATACCTAAAGCTTCAACTTGCTGTAAAAGCTTAGGGACATCACCATAAAAATCAATTTGATAAACAAGCTCGCTTTGGCTCATCATACGCGTCCATAAATCTTTTAAAATAGGTAATTTTTGAAAAACCTGTCTCATGCGCTGTGCATCTGAAAGATTTACAGGCACATAACGCACAAGAACTGAGGTTGTTTGATCAAAATTTAACATATTAAGACTACGCCATTTATCTTCCATTTCTTTCAACATAGAAGCCGCCATTTCTGCTCTAATTTTCGTAATATTATCAGTACCCGAAAGGGTGCGTTCCTTATACATAGGTTCCATTTGGTCTTTACCATACCAATTTGCTTCTACGCTTAGCTGTCTACCTACAACTGTGTTTGATTCGCGGGCACGCACAACACAAACAGTTTCTGTCGCATAGCCTTGCGCTACAGAAAGTAAAATATCTTCAGCTCCAAAAGCTGCCATTTCTGGCGTAAGCATACGCATTTCGCTTACATCACCTATTGGTAATATAAAATGCACCAAACCAAGCTGTTTACTTGCTTTGATGAGCTGTTCTTTCCATGGATTATTGTCTTGCCACAAATATGTTTGTTGCTCTGTCTCGTAAAGAGGAATAAGCAAAACACGACCTGTTGAAATTTCTGAAAATGGAATTTTAAGATCTGTTAAAACATCTTTAACCGCCGTGCGGTCATATTCAAGGTCAAATGTCACTTGATAAGGCACATCATTACGCTCGGTAACAATATGAACCTTTTTTAATAAGATATCTAAATTAATTTTAGACAACTCTTCTTTATGAGACTCAATAGAACTCGCACTTGTAAGCTGTCCGAGTAAACGATAAAAACCTTCTTCTGTTGCTTGCTTGAGCGCATTTTTACGAGAGTAGATAGGATCAAACACTTTAGATTCAACAAAAAGTTCCTTAACTAAATAAGGGTTTCCGTCTTCTGCACGCGCAAAACCTTGCACGCCTAATAACAAAATGAGTAGCCATATAATGCGCATAAGTTATTCTCCAATTTATACATGATGTAATGTACTAGAGCCTGCTTTAAAAAGCAACATTAGACACAAAAAAAGCCAAGCGTTAAGCTTGGCTTTAAAAGCTATAATAAAATTAACCTACAATTTCTTCTGCTTTGAAGAAGTAGTCAATTTCACGTGTAGCGGCAGTTTCTGAATCTGAACCGTGTACTGCGTTTGCATCGATAGATTCTGCGAAATCAGCGCGGATTGTACCAGCTTCAGCTTCTTGTGGGTTAGTAGCACCCATTAGAGCACGGTTTTTAGCAATCGCATCTTCACCCTCTAGAACTTGTACGATAACAGGACCAGAAGTCATGAAAGATACTAGATCGCCAAAGAAAGGACGCTCTTTGTGCTCAGCGTAAAAACCGCCAGCTAGAGAATCATCTAGTTTAATTTTTTTCATAGCAACAACTTTAAGGCCGTTGTCTTCGAAACGGCTCACAATTGCGCCGATTTTACCTTTTGCTACTGCATCAGGCTTAATAATAGAAAGTGTGCGTTGAACTGCCATTTTAAATAACCTTTTTGAGATTTAATTCTGTTTAAAAGAAGTCTTTGCGTACCTTATTACCTTATAACGCCATATGGGTCAACTTTATTTATTTACAGGCATTATATTTTACTATAAATTGTATGCAACAATCTTTTTTGTATCACTTTTTATCTGCCTTAGAGGACAAGCTTATGCTAGCCAATATATTAACGGTAGTTCGTAACCTTTTTACCCACCAAACACCTCCTGTAAAACAATGGCCTATTATGGCTTTTGCAAGCGGGCAGGCAGAGATTGGCATTGACCGACCTGACAGCTACACACCTATATTTGATTTGGAAATAGACGACGAAACAGCCGAAGTTGTATTGGCTATAGAATCTTTTTCTAAACAAAATTTAAGCTATCAGGCTATTGGTCTGCATTTTTCAGCAGATAATGGCAGAGTTAAGCAAAACTACATTGCTGCAAATTGCTACGCTACAGGATTTATACAACCTGTTATTTTTATGCCTTATGACTTTTTACCCACTCATTTTTACTTTGACCTTTCCCCAATACAGGTTCAGGCCTACATGAATGAAATTGGTTTTGAAATTGAGTTGGAAGATTTATATGGTGACCTTTGCTTGCTTATTGCGGATAGAAGCAAGAAAAAACCTGTTTTTTTACCCATTCCACTTAAGCAAGTTGATGTCTTTCATGCAGACGCTGTAGCCAAAAACATTTGGGCGCAGATTAGCTGTGAAGACTTTCCTATTTGCTTAAAGGATTATGAGCTAACAGAAGCAAAAACACAGGTTTTAGTACAAGAGTTAAACCACCAAATTCAGCAGGAGCATTTTCCTATTAAAGGAAGTTTGTCTTTTAATAAAGAACAAAACACACTCGATTTAGTCTAACTTAATGAGGTGTCGTTATGGACATTATAAAACTGATTTTACTGATCCCTATTCTGGCATTAAAAAAACTTTTTTCTTTGAGTTCAAACAAGCCCAAAGAAATCCCTCCGATGAATGAATGGCCTATTTTAAATACAAATCTGGAGAACTCCCCTTTGGGAAGCTCTACGTTTGTAAAGTCTTCAGCTCATTCTATTGCCCTTGTCTGGCTTGTACCAACACAAGCAATGCTAAGCTTTAAATTCATCTCTGTTGTTTTTGATGCTAGGTTTAGTAAGCGAGGTGGTGGCCTTATGCCTCTACTGATGCTTTCCGATCAGTTAAACGCAACACAAAACACAGCTAAAGGCAAACAAATTTGCCCACCACAAGTTTATTTGCCATGGGATTTTGTTGTTACAAATGTCATTATGAATGTGAATCAACATGAGCTCGAGGTGAACGCACAGAAAATGGGCATTAAGCTCCCTCCTAATATTATGGTTAAAAATGCTGTTGTGTTTGTTGATGCATCTAATGCAAAAGAGCCTGTCATCTCATATATTGACTTACCCAGCCTGAGCAATGTGCATACGAATTACTTAGCTGCACATATGGTTAATAAAAGCCTTGACGGTCAGTTACCGCTGGAGTTGACACCTCTTATGCTGGAGCGACCTATTGTGCTAGACTTGGTTGATGCCGTAAATAGTCAACTGAAAGAATATAAGGAAGATATTCCTGTTAAAAAAGTTGATTTGTGGGAACAGCGTACTGAGGCCGGCAATATTTTTTATATTGTGGATGCCAAAACAATAGCTGAGTAACGATAACCCTTCAAAAAAAGGCCACTTAGTAATAAGTGGCCTTTTTTTGTCTACATTTTTTGAACCCATTTACCAGATTCGAAAGCAAAATATTTAAGAGGATAACCCTTATCTTTAAAAGACTTCCAACGCACACGGGCATCTTCTTTTTGTTTTTCAGTATGTTCAAACATATCCAGGACACGTGCAAAATTAGAAAAATCGCCGTTTTCTTTACCACTCAAAGTAATAAGCACATCTGCATGCAAAGGGTTTTCTTCTGTTGTTGTTAAATATAAAGAGGCCTTATCGGCACCCTCTTCACCTTCTTTAACATGTGCTAAAAAGCTTGTAGATTCATAAGACCAAAAGAGCTGATCTAGTTTTTCTAGACGTTCTGTATCTGCACAACGCAACACAATTTTATGCCCACGTTTAATAACAGTTTCCACAACTTTAGGCAGGGTAGCGTCTAGCCCTGATTCCGATGGTTTGTCTAAGAGATAAAATCCGATTTCTGTCATAAAAAAAAGGTCGCATAAAGCGACCTTTTTAGCAAGTGATTTATATAACTACTTTGCTTTAGACATCATGTATTCCGCAAGTAATTTAACACCAAAACCTGTACCACCCTTAATTTCTGGGTTAGGACCAAGCTTACCACCCATAGCAACACCAGCAACATCAATATGCGCCCAAGGTGTTTCTTCCACAAATTTTTCTAGGAAGCATGCCGCTGTAGAAGCACCGGCATACATACCACCAATATTGGCGATATCTGCAAAATCAGATTTAATCATGGCATGATATTCTGGCCCAATTGGTAAACGCCATACACGGTCACCAGATTTATTACCCGCTTCTTCTAAATCATGAAATACTTCATCATTATTAGAGAAGCCCCCCGCATAATGAGCACCAAGCGCCATCATACAAGCACCTGTAAGTGTCGCGATATCTAAAATTGCTGCTGGTTTAATTTTATCAACCGTCCAAGCAATTGCATCACAAAGAACAAGGCGGCCTTCTGCATCTGTATTTAAAATTTCAACAGATTTACCTGCATAACCCGTTACAATATCTGATGGACGCGTTGCATCTGAACTTACCATGTTTTCTGCCACAGCAAGTACAGCTACAACATTTACTTTGGCTTTTTTGCCTGCTAGTAAACGCATTGCACCTAGTACAGCAGCGGCACCTCCCATATCTGCATGCATGCCTACCATATTAGCAGCTGGTTTTAAAGAATAACCACCTGTATCAAACGTAATGCCCTTACCAACCATTGCATAAGTTGGCGCTGTTTTTGCGGCACCGTTATAAGTCATCACAATCATACGTGTATCGTACTTAGAGGCGTTACCAACTGAAAGCATAAGGTTCATACCTAGCTTTTTAAGTTTCTTCTCATCGTACACATCTACTTTAATACCATGCGTTTTAAGCTGTAGGGCTTTTTCTTCCATGTAATCTGGTGTTACGACGTTACCTGGTAGGTTTACAAGGTCTCTTGCCATATACACAGCTTGAGACACTTCTTCAAAATCTTTAAGAGCTGCTTTTGTAGCTTTTAGCTCTTCTTCCGCTACCATAAAATTCATTTTTTTGAATTTAGTTTTATGAGCCGGCTTCATATCTGATTTAAATTCATCTAAACGATAAAACGCCTGATCTGCACCTTCTGCAAATTCACAAGCCGCTTCTACAACAGAAACATCTGAAGCATCACCATCTAATAAAATTGTCGCTTCTGCTATACCCATTGATTCTAGTTTTTTACCTAAAGACAAACCAAGCTTACGCCATTGACCTTGAGCTACTTTTTTACCTACTCCCACATAAATAGTTTGGTCTTTTTTATCATTTACCAATTGTAACTGCTTAAAACCACCAGTGAATCGACCACGGTCAGTTTCTGAAAAGAGTTTTGTTTGATCATCTTGTGCCTGAGCAAACGTTGTAAGTTTATTACCTTCTTGTACAAAAGCTACGACAGCGCCTTTTGCTTTTGCTAAATCAAATGCAGATACTTGTACTTTCATGAGATATAAAAGACCTTCTATTGGGGTTAATTTTTATTTTTGAATTTTTGTAATTTTCATATCATAGCAAAAATAGCGGGATTCACGCAATGGTGGATTGTTTTTTTTACGTATTTATTGTATATTTTGCAGGCTTTGATCAAACAAAACGAAATTTAAAAATTTATGAAGCTTGTAAACCGCTATTTATTAAAAGACTTACTTAAGCCAACGCTTGTTGCTACCTTTATTCTTGTCGCTATTATTTGGCTTATGCAATCCCTTAGGTTTATGGACTACATAATCAATAAAGGGCTAGATGTTGGTTCCTTTATTATACTTACTGTATTACTTATACCTAGTTTGCTTATAGGTATTTTGCCTCTTGCTTATTTCGCGGCTTGTTGCTTTGCGTATAAACGACTTGTGGAAGACTCTGAAGCCGATGCTTTATTTTCTAGTGGCGTAAGCAGGTTTCAACTTTTAAAGCCTGCTCTTATTGGTGCTTTATTTATTAGCCTTATTGGTTATGCAATTTCTTTTTGGGCATTACCAATGGGTAAACTTGAATTTAAACGCATGCAACAAGAAGTTAGAAATTCCTCTTCTGTTCTCGTATTTGAAGAAGGTACTTTTAATAAGTTAGATAAAAATTTAACAATTTATGTTAAAGAACGTGAAGGTCTTACAGGACTAAAAGGCTTAATGGTGCACCAAGCCGATAAAGGACAAGATGTAACTTGGATGGCTGAATATGGCCGATTAATAGAATCCCCATCTGGCTTCCCTATTCTGGAGCTCAAAAATGGCATCAGACAAGAAATTAAAGATAATAGCTTAAATGTACTTGAATTTGAATCGCATCAGCTTGAAGTTGTTCGTAAAACAAAAACAGTAAAAAAACGCATGTTAAGTGCAGAAGAGCGCACAATGACACAACTTAAAGAGCAAGAAGGTTTGCCAGAGCGTATCGTGAACCGATTTGAAGCAGAATACCAGCGCAGGCTACTTTGGCCTTTAACACCTATTCCCTTTGCTTTTATTGCCTTCTTATTTATTGTGCGTGCTAAACGTAGCAGAACAAGCTTAAGCCCAAGAGTCGCTATGGCTTCTGTTGTTGCTTGTTTTTATCAAATTTTACTCATGCTTGCTAATTCTATGGCGCAATCTGGTCAAAAAGAAATTTTATATGGGCAATGGGGTATACTGGTTGTTTTCATTGTTATGGGATTCATCTTTTTACGAGATAAAAGAAAGGTAGTCGCTCATGTCTAATACAGCAACAGCTCCTCAAACGAGCAAACGCTTTCTTTCTTTTACGCTTTCTCTTTATTTAGCTAAGAGGTTTTTAGGCAGTATCTTTGCAACGACCTTAGCTCTTGTCATGGTTATTTTACTTGCAGATGGTGTTGAACTTGCGCGTAGGTTAGCTGAGCGTAATGCATCAGGTGAAGAAGTTCTTCTTATGACATTTCTAAAAATGCCCGACATGCTTTTACAGTTAACACCATTTGCCATTATGTTAGGCACTATGCTTTGCTTTACCTCTCTTGCAAAAAGCCACGAACTTACAACAATTCGTGCAAGCGGTATTTCTGCTTGGCAATTTTTAATACCACCAGCGTTTATTTGTATCTGCATTGGTACATTCAACATATTAGCTCTTAACCCTATTTCTTCCGCTACACTTAAAATGTACGAACGCAAGTCTGCAGAATATTTTCCAAATCAGACAAAAGGTTTAGTTGTTGAAGGTGGTAGTATTTGGCTGAAACAAATTGAACCTGATGCTGAGATTATTATCCACGCCAAGCGCTTAGAAAACTTAGGTTTAGACCTTTACGATGCCAGCCTATTTCATTTCAGTAAAGGTGTATATATTGAACGCTTAACAGCAGAATCTATGCACTTAGATAGTGAAAAATCGGCTTGGCGCATTTTAAATGGTACATTGCTGCGCCCTAATATGAAATCAGAATATATTGATGAATTAGAACTACCTACAACGATTACAAAAGAAAAATTAAAGGATTCTTTTAATAGCCCTAACAGTCTTTCTGTATGGGCAATGCCTGATTTTATTAGCTCGTTAAAAGAAGCTGGGTTCCCAAGCCTTGAGTATGAAATGCAGTTCCACAGAATTTTGGCTTATCCGGCGTTAGCACTGGCCATGTTTATCTTAGCTGTGCCATTTTCGCTACGCATGCTCAGGCAAGGTGGTATTGGTAAATTACTCCTTACAGGGCTACTTTTAGGCTTCGCTTTTTACCTATTTACAAACATTATCGCCGGTTATGGGCTACAAGGGCAAATACCTCTAGCGCTTGCAGCATGGTCGCCTGCGTGCATCGCAGCATTAGTAGGACTTGCGCTTTTATTGCATTTTAGGGAAGAATAGTTTTATGAATGTAAAAAATTTAACTGCAACATCCCTATTAAGTTCCGCCCTTGTTTTTACAACGGCGCACTTTGCTGTTGCACAGCCCCTAGAAGCAGATACATCTGTAAATTCACAAAACCAACAAGTGCAAAAACACTCTAGCTACCTTGTAAGTGCAGATCGTATTGTTTTTGATGAAAACACACAGCAAGTCATTACAGAAGGTGACGTTGAAATTGTAAGTGAAAAAGGCTCTATACAGGCCGATAAAATTACCTACAACGTAGAAACGGAAGATATTGTCGCCGAAGGTAATGTCTTATACCTAGATGAAAACGGCATTGCTCTATTTTCTCGTAAACTCGAAATGACTGGTGCATTTAAAACAGCTGTTATTGACGCTTTAACCATTAGACTTCAAGAAGGGCCTAAGCTAACGGCTAAAAATGCCCAAAAAGTATCACCTACTAAATATGAGCTCAACGAACCTGATTATACAGCATGTATTCAAAAAGAAGGCTGTACTCTGCCTTGGCGCATTAAGGCTAAACAAATTAATTTAGATACCGAAGAAGAAATTATCCGCTACAAACATGCACGATTGTTTGTGAAAGATGTGCCTATTTTATATGTGCCTCACTTCTTCCATACCAGTAACCCAGAAAAACGTTTAAGCGGTATTTTACCTCCACGTTTTGGTCAATCTTCTGACCGTGGTTTTGAAATTAACACGGCCTACTACGATAATATCGCTCCCAATAGTGATGCTACCTACCGTGCAAAACTTATGACAAATAGAGGTTTATTATTACAAGCAGAACGCCGCCATGAAGGTGTTAACTTACGTGGTGAAGTTAAAGGTAGTTTTATTCAAGATAGCGAAAATAATAAATTACGTTCATATATTGAAGGTTACACAACCTATGTACTTGAGCCAGGTAAACGCTTTGGCGTAAATGGTACACTTATTTCTGATGATACATATTTAAGTGATTTTTATCAGCGTAGCTCTTCTTATCTGCCAACGACTGTCTATTATGAAGATGCAGATAACAACGATTATTTGAGTGTAAGTTCTACCTTTTATCATGACTTACGTATTGAAGCTGATTCTGCACAAACAGGACAAATTCTACCAGAAATTACTTATGAAAAATTCTATGAGCTTGGTAAAGCCGAAAGCTTAACGCTTAAAACAAACTTTGAGGCGATTCACCGACAAGATGGTGATAAACGCCAACGAATTGCAAACTCTGCAGACTGGCAAAAGACACACTATACGAATGACGGTGCCCTTATTACTATGGAAGCTGGTGTCCGTGCAGATGTTTATAATATTGAACCTGGTGACACTTCTGTAAGCGACAAAGGCACACAAACACGCTTTGTGCCTCAAGCTGCTGTGGGTTGGGAGAAACCATTTAAAAACCTTTCCGGTAACCACGTTATTACACCAAAAGTTAAGCTTATTGCAGCCCCTCATGGTGGCAATGGTGATATTACCAACGAAGATAGTAAATCGTTTGAGCTTGATAAAACAAACCTATTTTTAACGCAACGTTTTTCTGGTTACGACCGCATGGAAACAGGTCCGCGCCTTATTTATGGTGTAGATAACTATTTTGGTAGCTCAGACCAAAACATGTTTCGTATTTTCTTAGGTCAGAGTTTACGTATGCGTAAAGATAGTGAACAACTTTCTTCTAGCAACTCAAATGCATCTGAATTTATTGGTCTTGTATCTTATAATCCAGATGAACGCCTTAACTTATATAGCCGATTTGCGCTAGATCATAATACATATGAAATGGTGCGCATGGATACCAGCCTTGTATTAAGAGATTACAGCAAAAACTACTTAGAATTAACACATACGCATAATTCTGAAGGCCTAAAACAGCTTCATATGGAAGGTAAATACACACTTAACCCTAAATATTGGGTGGGTGCAGAAATTCGCCGTGATTTAGATAATGGCGGTAAACAGCTAGAACAATCTTTCACTTTAGGTTACACTCATAACTGTTATAGCCTATACTTTAGTGCAGAACGCAGAGGCTACAATAACCGAGATGTGCCACCTTCTACAAACTTTATGTTTAATTTTGAACTCTTATCATTAGGTAGAGATTACGAGGATTAAAATGATTAAAAAAACTCTTTTTGCATGCGCAGCTTTACTTTGTCAATTTTCAGCACAGGCTGCAAATGCAACTGAGGTTGCAGACCGTGTGGTTGCTGTTGTAAATGACGCAATCATTACTCAAGTAGACTTAAGTAACCGACTAAGCCTTCTACAGCGTGGTATGAAATCGCCTCTAACAGGTAAAAATTACTATATTTTCCGCCAACGCGTGCTTAATACTCTTCTTGAAGAAGAGCTAATTAGGCAATACGCGGCAGAAAATGACATTAGAGTAGATGAAGAAGAATTTACAGGCATGCTTGCATTTGTTGAGCAAAAAAATGGTATTGAAAAAGGTAAGTTTGAAGAAGCTTTTGGTGACCAAACAACAACTGCGATTAGCCAGTTAAAAAATGATATGCTACGCCAAAAAATTATCCAACGTTATGTACGTCCACGTATTAGTATCGCCCCAGAAGAAATTGATACCATGCTTGAAAATATCTCTTCTGCCCAAGATAAAGTTTTGGAACGTCGTCTACAGCACATTTTTATTGAAATAGATGAAGATGAACCAACTAAAGCAGCAGATAAAGTAAAACAAGCCTACAGAGCCTTAGCTTCAGGTGAAGACTTTAGCATTGTTGCCCAAACATTTTCAGATAACACATCTGTAAGCACCGATAAAGGTGATTTAGGCTGGAGCACACCTGGTGAGCTTTCAAATGAGCTTGAAGCCGCGGTTTCTGGTCTTGAAAAAGATGATATTACACAGCCTGTTAAAGCATCTGGTGGTTGGCATATTTTAAAAGTAACCGATGTAAGACGTCCTCAGCTTCCATCATTTGAACAGATTGAAGAAGTAGATATTTATCAGATTAGGCTTGTTAAATCGGAGCAAAATAAAGACCTACAAGAAGATTTTGAAGACCTTACTGAAGATTTAGAAACAAAATCTGATTTCCAAGAACTTATCCGCAAACTAGGTAAAAATGAAAACTACCAAGGTACATCTTATGTGGGTTATATTGCCTTAAATGCTTTACCAAAAGCAGTAGCAGCAGCACTTGAAAAGCTAAAACCAGGTTCTGTTTCTGCCGTTATTGAGGATGATAAAGCTCTCACAAAAGTGTATATCGCCAATAAAAAGAAACGCACCCCAAAAGCTGTTGAGCAATACCGCAACAAACTTAAAGAACGTATGTTAGCAAACCGTATGGAGCGCTTATCTCAAAGGTTTTTCCGTAATTTACGTCGTAAAGCTTATATTGACGTGAGACTATAATTAGCATGCATTTTCCAGAAGCAAAAAAAAGTTTAGGGCAAAACTTTTTACATGATATGAATGTAAAAAGACGCATTTGCGCAGCTATTAATCCGCAAGAAGGCGAGCATATTGTTGAAATTGGCCCCGGCGTTGGTGCCCTAACTGAGCTTTTATTAGAAGCCGGTGCTCAGGTAACGGTATTGGAAAAAGACAGCCGCTTTATTCCTCTACTTGAAGAGCTTAACAACAAAGGCTACAAAGGCAGCATTAAAGTTATTGAAGGTGACGCCCTTAAAGATGATTTTGCTCATTTTATTGATGAGCCCTTTAAACTTGTTGGTAATCTCCCTTACAATATCGGCACTGAAATTGTTATAAAAGCACTAGAAACACCAGAAAAATTTAAAAGCATTACCATTTTATTACAGAAAGAAGTGATTGAACGTATTTGTGCTAAACCCAAAACAAAAGATTGGGGTCGCTTAGCTGTTCTTTGCTCTTTCTTATCAGAAACCAAGTATTTATTTGATGTACCACCTGGTTGTTTCCACCCTGCCCCTAAAGTTATGTCTGCACTAGGGCAGCTTATTCCTTTGGAAGCCCCAAGATACGATGTACCACTTAAGCGCCTTTCTCATATCACAAAACAAGCTTTTGGCCAGCGTAGGAAAATGCTGCGCGCAAGCCTAAAAGGCCTTATTAGTATTGAACAAATGGAAGCTGTAGGTATTGACCCACAGGCAAGGCCTGAAACACTCAGCCTTGAAGACTTCTGCACTCTCTCCCGTATCGAGTCATAAAAAAAGGCCGTGCATTGCACGGCCTTTTTTTTACGTCTTCTTTACAATGTATCAGCATAGGAAAGAAGCTCCCTAATCAATACACCAATATCTTCGTTTACAAATTGTTTATCGTATAAATCTTCAAAGAACTTTAGCTCTTCTTGCTTTTTAATATAATCCATACGTTCTTTTATATGATTTTCGGAGTCTCCTCTTTTAATCATACGCTCTTCCAGTACTGCTAAACATTTAGCATCCGTGCCTTTGCAAGGTAAGATATGACAAACCGCAAATGGAATATTAAAAAGTTTCAGCTTTGAGCGCACCTGTCTCACGCCTTCTCGTTCAAGTACCATCACCATTTTTTGATTTGCATCTCTCGCCTGAATAACAGGGACAAGAGGTGTACCATAGCTTGTTTGGGTACCTTTACGGTTATAGGTTTCTAAAAACTCCATTTGACTAAACGTTTCAGGTGAGACGAAATCATAATCAACACCTTGCACTTCACCTGAACGCTTTTCGCGTGTCGTTACAGAAACAGAACGGCGATAACCTTCTTGCTGCAGCCTTTGTTCAATAGCGGTTTTACCAACACCTGAAGGCCCTACAATAATAAGAATATGAGCTTTCATAAGCACCTCTCATAAACGGGAAAATAAATTTGTTGGAGTATACAATTATTTCCCTTATTCGACAAGTAAAAGCTACTCCTCAGAAATTGTTTCTGTACAAAGTTCTTCAACAAACTCAGGTAACCAAGGGTGACGCTTACGTCGCATACGTTCTGCACGTAGAATTTGCTTAATTTTACGCAGTGAGCCATCTAAATCTTTATTAATAACCACATAGTCATATTCTTCCCAAGTACGCATCTCTTCCCTTGCAGATTCAACGCGTTGCTTTATCACCTCTAAGGAATCCGTTTTGCGGCGAAATAACCGACGCTGAAGCACTTCTAATGACGGTGGCAATAAAAAGATACGCACAACATCTTCAGGAGCCGCTTCTGCAACTTGTCTGGCACCTATTGTTTCAATATTAAGCACAACATCTTCGCCCTTTTCCAGTCTGCCTTCAACATAAGCACGTGGCGTACCGTATAAATTACCGTTAAATTCAGCGTATTCTAAAAAGTAGCCTTCGGTGATTTTTTGCTCAAAATCTTCTTTTTCCATAAAAAAGTAGTCAACGCCATCACGTTCATTTTCCCGTTGAGGGCGCGTTGTTGCTGAAATAGACTGTAAAATATGCGCCTCTTCTGCTTCTAGCATACCTTCTAACGTCGTTTTACCAGAACCTGAAGGACCAGAAATAATTAATAATAAGCCGCGTTGTTGTTTTTCCCAATGTTCCATTTTTATTGCCCTAATGATTTTTGATGCGCAACCAGTTCACGTACTTTACGTTTATGTTCTGCATATGTTTGGCTAAAGTAATGACCCGTACCATCTACTTTTGCGACAAAAAATAAATTATCTGTTTCAGCAGGTTGCGCCGCAGCCATAAGAGAGGCAAAACCAGGGTTTGCAATGGCAGTTGGAGGCAAACCTTTATGTACGTAAGTATTAAATAGATTTGTTTTATCTTTCAAATCTTTACTTCTGATATCCCCATCATAATCCTTAATGCCGTAAATAACTGTTGGATCTGCCTGCAAACGCATACCCTTTTTCAAGCGGTTAATGTAAACGCCTGCAATTTCTGCACGTTCTGCATCATTCACCGCTTCTTTTTCAACAATAGAAGCTAATATCCTAAGTTCTTCTGGTGTTTTAATAACTTCTGAAGGATAGCGATTATCCCAAGCAACTTTAAGTTTTTTCTCCATATCGGCAGCCATCATGTACAATACGTCTCTACGCTTAAAACCACGTGTAAAATGGTATGTACTTGGGTATAGCAATCCTTCTTGGATTTGTGATGGAATATCACCAATTAATGCAGGGTGTTCTTCCAAACGTGCAAACACTTCCTTATTCGTAAGCCCTTCAGGAATTGTTAAAGTATAACTTGTTACTTGACCATCTGTAATTTTATGCATCACTTGGCGCTGAGAAATTTCAGCTTCAAAATCATATTCGCCAGCTTTCATACGCTTTTCTAAAAAAGATGCCTTAACACCTAAACGGAATTTAAAAGCAGAATCAACAACACCTGCTTCTTCTAATATTTGAGCAATTTTTTGAACTGAAGCGCCCTGAGGAATTTCTACTCGTACAGTTTCTTCAAGCGGCCCTTTAAGATTAAAACTTACCATCCACGCAGAATATGCCCCCCAAGCAGAAAGCATGACCACTAAAGAAATCACTAATAATTTACTTAAATTTTTCATCAAAGAATCAACCATTGTTATTTTTAATTTTAGCGAATATGTAAAAGCCTCAGCTTATTACTGAGGCTTTTATTTTAAACTTTTTTGAAAATAAGTGAAGCATTTGTTCCACCAAAACCGAATGAATTGCTTAGTGCAGCTTTTACATCCAGTTTTCTTGATGAGTCTTTCACATAATCAAGATCACAATCTTCAGATGGGTTGTCTAAATTAATTGTTGGCGGCACTTCATCTTTCATGACAGAAAGCGCAGTATAAACAGCTTCTGTTGAACCTGCTGCACCCAATAAGTGCCCTGTCATAGATTTTGTTGCTGAAACTGCAACATTTTGACCAAAAACAGATTTAATGGCTTGCGTTTCAATGCCATCACCTGTTGGTGTTGATGTTGCATGCGCATTTACATATACAATATCAGAAGCATTTAAGCCTGAGCCTTTAAGCGCTGCTTCCATCGCACGGCGCCCACCAGAACCATCTGGCGCAGGAGATGTCATATGGTAACCATCACCAGACATACCAAAACCAGCAAGCTCACACAAAATATTAGCACCACGTGCTTTTGCATGTTCATACTCTTCTAGCACCATAACGCCAGCGCCTTCACCCATCACAAAACCATCGCGACCGGCATCAAACGGGCGAGAAGCTTTTTCTGGCTCATCATTACGTGTTGAAAGGGTCTTAGCAGAGGCAAAACCTGCAATACCCATTGGGCAAATAGCCGCTTCTGCTGCACCTGCAACCATAACATCTGCATCACCAAATTGGATCATACGCATCGCATCACCAATTGCATGAGCACCAGATGCGCATGCAGAAACAGCGCTTACATTAGGACCTTTAAATCCATATTTAATAGAAACTTGCCCGGGAAGAAGATTAATAAGAATTGCAGGAATAAAAAACGGAGAGACACGACGTGGGCCTCGGCTATCAATCGTTGTTTGTGCTTCACCCATCATTGGCATGCCGCCAATACCAGATCCTAATTGAAGTCCAATGCGTTCAAGAGTCGCCTCATCTTCAATTTTATCAAGCCCAGCTTGCGCAATTGCTTCATCTGCTGCAATCATACCATACTGAATAAATCGGTCATATTTCTTGATTTCTTTCGTTGAAAAGAAATCTGTAGGTTCGTAATTTTTTACTTCACCGGCAATTTGGCAAGCATAATCAGTCGCGTCAAAGCGCGTAATTTTACCAATACCAGATGTACCACTACAAAGTGCAGACCATGTCTGCTCTACAGTATTACCAACTGGCGTTACCAAACCTAACCCTGTTATAACAACACGACGCATGATTATTCTCCTGCTTAAATGGACAAAAAGCCCGCAAGAGGATAAGCTCACTGCGGGCTAATAATGGTATAAGTAATTAGTTTACTTGACCAGAAATGTAAGTCACAGCTTGATCAACGCTTTGAATTTTTTCAGCGTCTTCATCTGGAATTTCGATACCAAATTCTTCTTCAAATGCCATCACTAGCTCTACAGTATCAAGAGAATCTGCACCTAGATCGTCGATGAAGTTAGAAGTGTCTGTTACTTTCTCAGCATCTACACCTAGTTGATCAATAACGATTTCTTTTACTTTAGCTGAAATTTCGCTCATTTTCTTAAATCCTAAATTTTTGTTCTGACTTTAAAAATCTATGTTCTTATAACTCAAAAACATAATCACGCCAAGTAAATTATTTACTTAAGTATATAAAGCACCATTTACATGAATTGTTGTACCATTAATATAGCTTGCATCATCTGAGGCTAAAAAGCGCACAGCGGCCGCAATATCTTCTGGTTTACCCATACGACCAGCAGGAATTTTAGAAAGCATACCTTCTACTGCTTTTTCTGTCATTTGCGCTGTCATTTCCGTTTCAATAAAACCCGGTGCAACAGAATTTACAGTTACGCCTTTTCGGGCAATTTCTTGTGCTAGAGCTTTTGTAAAACCTGTCATCGCAGCTTTAGACGCCACATAATTTGTTTGCCCAACATTACCCATGTGCCCAACAACTGAAGAAATATTAATAATACGCCCCCATTTATTGCTCATCATTTTTTTAGAAACTTTACGAGAAATACGCACTGCCGCATCAACATTTACAGACATAACTAACTGCCAATCTTCATCCTTCTGGCGCATAAACAAACCATCTTTAGTAATGCCAGCATTGTTCACAAGAATATCAATTTCAGGAATTTTTTCTAAAAACTCGCTTACAGCTTCAGCATCAGAAAGATCAGCCGCCAATGCCTTCATACCCATTTTTGTTGCTGTTATTTCTGTATTTTCTGGATTAACGCCAGAGATAATCACTTCCGCACCTGCTTTTTGAAGTTCCAAAGCAATAGCACGACCAATACCGCGCGTACCACCAGTTACCAGTGCTGTTTTACCTTCTAATGATGCAAACATATTTTTAAGTTCCTATGCTAATTACTTAAATAATTGATATTTTAATATTCGTTTCTTTTAAAGCTTATTTTACGATGCTGTTTTAACACGAGATTCTAAGAACTGATCTATGGCCTCTGGTGTATTAAGCGCTGTACCTGATAGACGCTTATCACAACGCTTAGCCAAACCAGTAAGTACTTTACCTGCGCCTAGCTCAATAATTTCTGTCACAGCTTCATTTGCCATAAACTGCATTGTTTCTCTCCAACGAACAGATCCTGTTACTTGTTCAACAAGTAAGGGTCTAATTTCTACTGCTTCTGTCAGTGGTTTTGCTGTAACGTTCATAATAACAGGCACCTCTGGTGCACGCACATCAACAGCTGAAAGAGCAACATTCATCGCATCGGCTGCCATTTTCATATCTGGACTATGAAAAGGTGCAGAAACAGGTAATGTAACAGCACGCTTAGCACCTAAATCTTTCGCCATAGCACAAGCTTTTTCAACTGTTTCAACAGAGCCTGAAATGACAACCTGCCCTTCTGCGTTATCATTAGCCAATGTGCAGCCAGATTTTGTGGTAATTTCTTTTACCTGCTCATAACCTAAACCCAAAATAGCAGCCATTGTACCCTGCCCTTCTGGAACCGCTTGTTGCATCGCTTGCCCACGTGTGCGTACAAGTCGCAACCCATCCTCAAAACCTAAAGAACCCGCACAAACAAGAGCAGAATATTCACCTAATGAGTGCCCCGCCATAAAAGGTGCTTGTTTCATTGTAATTGCGCCTACTTGTTTTTCTAGATACTTATAAGCGACATAAGAAGCTGTAAGGAGCGCCGGCTGAGCATTTTCTGTTAGAGTAAGCTTGTCCATTTCGCCTGAAAACATAAGATTAGATAAATGAAAGCTTAGAGCATCATCCGCTTGTTCAAAAATAAGCTTCAAATCAGGGTCATTCGCAAATTCTTGCGCCATACCAACAAACTGAGATCCTTGCCCCGGGAATACAAAACCCGATGATGTAAATAAATTTTGCACCTTAAAAAACCTTACATTCTTAATCTTATTTATAATAATGAAATACAAGGGCTAACATACAACAACATACCCATTTATTCAATAATTAACGACAGATTATATATACTAGTACAATTTATGTGCAATTTCGCTTGCTTTTTTATAAAAATTCTCTATATTTACCAGTACCTTGCTGGCATAAGGCCAGCTGCATTTGCAAAACAAATGTTCAACCATAAGGCAACATTTATTTATAAAATGTTGAATTAATTAAGGATTTTATAATCATGGCATTATATGAAATCGTTACTATTGTTCGCCCAGACGTGTCTTCTCAACACGTAGAACAAGTAGCTAAAAAATTCGAAGAAGTTGCTACTTCTAACGGTGCTAAGCTTATCAAAACTGAGCAATGGGGTCTTCGCACTCTGGCTTACCGTGTAAATAAGCACCGCAAAGGTTACTACACAATGTACGGCATCGAAGCTGATACAACAGGTAAAGCATTACCAGAGCTAGAGCGTCAAATGCGTCTTTCAGACGACATCATCCGTCACTTAGCAATTCGTGTAGACGAACTATCAGAAGAACCTTCAGTACAAATGCAAAAGAAACCTGTGCGCGCGCAAGCAACTGACACAGCTTCTAATGCTTCTGAAGAATAGTCTTGTAACCGAAATTTAAAGGTATATAAAAATGACTGAAGCAACTCAAACACAGCAATCAGCAACTATTACTGCTGATGATGTTAAAGGCGGTCGCCGTATTTACGGTCGTCCTTACTTCCAACGTCGTAAAGCTTGCCCATTTTCTCGTCCAAACGCACCTAAGATCGATTACAAAGATACTCGTCTTCTTTCGCGTTTCATCTCTGAATACGGCAAAATCATTCCTAGTCACGTAACTGGCGTTTCTGCTAAGAAACAACGTGAACTAGCGGTAGCTATTAAACGTGCACGTCAACTTTCTTTGTTGCCGTACACATCTAACGGTCAAAACAACCGTTAATCAGCTTTAAAAAGAAAGGCATTTTAAAATGGTAGATGTAATCTTACTAGAAACTGTTGCTGGCCTAGGTAAAGCTGGTGAAAAAGTAACTGTAAAACCTGGTTTTGCACGTAACTTCCTACTACCGCAAGCTAAAGCTCTTGCAGCAACAAAAGCAAACGTAGCAGCGTTTGAAGCTAAGCGCGCTGAACTAGAAAAAGACATCGCAGAAAAAGAAACAGCAGCTAAAGAAGTTGCTACAAAACTTGAAAAAGTTTCTCTTTCTTTCGAACGTCAAGCTTCTGAAACTGGTTTCCTATATGGTTCTGTTAAATCAACAGATATCATCAACGAACTATCTTCAGAAGGTGTCAAACTTTCTCGTTCTCAAGTGGAAATCCCTAACCCAATTAAAGAAATTGGTGATGACCACTTTGCAATGATCACTCTATATGGTGATGTAGTCGTTAAACTACCTATCGTAGTTTCTCGTCCTGCTCTTGCATAAGTTAAGCACTTAATTTAAAAGCCCGCTAAATAAGCGGGCTTTTTTATTGGAGATATTCAAATAAAATGCTAAGTTTATCTAATCATTTATTAGTAGCATTAAGGTAATTTTATAAAATGGCACAAACAGAAAACATTGTTTCATTATCTAAACCTAAATCAGCCCCCCACTCTGTAGAAGCAGAACAAGCGCTTTTAGGTTCTATTTTTCTAAATAACAATGTCTTCCACGAGCTCGAAGGTTTACTTAAGCCAGCAGATTTTTATGTGCAGGCTCACGGCACCATTTTTGAAGCCATTATCCAAATCATGGATAGAGGTTTTGTTGCTGACCCTGTTACAATTGCCGATTTTATAGGCCCAGATGCACTAGATAAAATTGGCGGCAATGGCTTTTTAATGGACATCGCAGAACGTGCAACAACTATCATCAATACAAAATCTTACGCAAAAATAATTCATAATCATGCCATAGAACGCCAACTTATTGATGTAGGCACGCAACTTGTGAACAGAGCTTACAACCCAGAAGGTGTAAACCCTGATGACCTGATTAACCATGCAGAAGCAGAACTATTTAGCATTGCAGAAGGCGGGCAAACAAACACATCTTACGTAAGCTTAAAAGAACCTTTGGTAAATGTGATCGAACAACTAGAAAAAGTCCGCGCCTCCGACGCTAAAATTACAGGTGTCACTTCTGGCTTTAGAGATGTTGATAATCTTTTAGGTGGCTGGCAACCTTCCGAGCTTATTATTTTGGCAGCTCGTCCTTCTATGGGTAAAACAGCCTTCGCCTTAAATGCTGCATATAACGCTGCAAAAGCTCTAGCTAACAATATCCCTGGTGGCGCTGGTGTTGCTGTATTTTCTCTAGAAATGTCGGCTGAACAATTAGCAACACGTGTACTTTCTAGTGCATCGCAAATCAATATGAGCGATATGGCGCAAGGCAATGTAGATGGAGAAAAGTTTGGACGACTTGTTCAAGCATCCGATGAACTCTCTCGCCTTAACTTGTTTATTGACGACACACCTCAACTACACATTAGCGCCCTGCGCTCACGCGCAAGACGCCTAAAACGACAACACAATATTGGTATGATTGTTATTGACTACCTGCAACTTATGCGCGGTAATGCAGACAATCGTGTACAGGAAGTTTCGGAAATTTCTCAAGGCCTTAAAGGTATCGCTCGAGAACTTAATATACCTGTAATTGCCCTTTCACAGCTGTCTCGTAGCGTTGAAAACAGAGAAAATAAACGCCCTCAACTTTCTGACCTTCGTGAATCGGGTTCTATTGAGCAAGATGCCGACGTTGTAACATTCCTATACCGTGAAGACTATTACTTAGAAAAGAAAATGGGCGCAAATCCAACACCTGAAGACCAAAAGCAGTTAGAAGAAATCCGTGGTTTAGGTGAACTTCTTATCTCTAAAAACCGTAAAGGTGCAACTTCTGCTGTACGCCTTGTCTTTGATGGGCCTAAAACAACATTTAAAGACTATGCCAAAACAGATTACGAAATTGATAC
>JAAZVW010000046.1 GCA_018623135.1 Pseudomonadota bacterium | reverse complement strand
GTGATTTGTTCTGGGTGCTGAATGTAAGTATCGTGCACAGCGGTAACGCCTAGGCTTATAAGCATATCTTCATAGGCGAGGAGATCTTCTTCAATGCTTTGCTCTTCTGGGCAATTATTGTTTAAGTACCAATGGAAGGCTTTGCCTTTCACGTGGCCTGAGTCGGGATCAATTTCATTGGAAAACTCTTCCATACCTGCGCTAATACAGCGGGCGAGGGCAAGAGTATTTAATATAGCTTCTTGTAGATTTTGTTCAATAATAACAATAGGTCGTTCGCTTGAAAGACGATCAAGGAAGCTGCGGTCTATTTTTAATTTATTTTTTTGCCAGTTTTTAAGGGTCACCCATTCATCTGTTGTGTTTTTAAGGGTGATTTCAATCATAGAGGCGGCATCGATAGGGTTTTGCATGCCCCCTAAAGAATTAAGGCGGATAAAGCGGCTCATAAGAGCGGGCATATTATAACTATCTATTTGTGCGGGCAGGCAAAGTTTATCTGCAAGATTGATAATGGTTGCGCCTGTTTCTTCTACATAGGCTAAAAATTGTTCTCTGTTTACAAAGGTTTGGTCAAACACATAGCCTTTAACAGCAAAACCATAGAGCTTGCCGTAAGTTGCTGAACCGTAAATTTCTGTGCCATAGTAGGCAATTGCCTTTGTTTTCATAGCTAAAACTATGCCTGAAAGTATCAATAAAAGCAACTTTTACAACAAAGCCTTGTTAAATATTTGTAAAGCCCCCATACTTATGGGTAACATATCATCCTGTTTTCTTAAATAACCTTTGGAGGTGCTTATGCGCACTTTACTTGTAGCCATCTTTATGATGGTTGTTTCACTCCCTGCTTTTGCACAGGGTTTTTCTTACAACTCTGTTCAAACAGAGTTTAATAAGATTTACGCTGGTGTCACCAGCGGTTGCAGTATAAACAACAGCTGGGAAGCAGTTGTTGACTGTCAGCAAAAACTGCTGTCGGTTGACCTTAGCCCTTTGGGCTATGAGGCTCAACCCTATACGGACTTTGTAGATGCCGATGGGGAGAAGTTTCTCCTGATTGGCATTGAGTTCAAAGCACCTGGTCGTGCGCCTTATGTGCGTATGGTTAAGGTGTTTGAATACGCGAAGTCTGGCAGCTCTGTCCGTTCCCCGCGTTTTCAGCGTGCTTATATGCATGTTGAATATGCTAAATTTGAGGGAGCAGACTACTTGCCACTGGTTGCTGAGTATGCAAAAGGTAAGTTTGCCTTTGTAAACCAGCGCTATCAGCAAGAAGTGCTAAAGGGTACACCGAACTCTGCCGCTGCAAAAGCAGCGAAAAAGGAGCTGAACCCAAATGCTGAACTTGGCTATTATATGGCTAATGATGAGGCATTGTTGTATAGCTTTGAAAAGCTGGAGTATCTGGTAAAAAACACTAAAAAGCTTAAAAAAGGCGAAGCGCGCAAGCGGTTGCCGATTAAAGGCTTTTGATGTTGTCTGTTAGCGACAAGCCCCCTTGAAAGAGGGGGCTTTTTTTATGTGAGCTCTTTACAAAAGAGGTGTTTTTTATATTTAGGTGAGCTTTGAGATTGATAGGTTTCTTTAAGAACAAAGCCAAATTTTTTATTAAGCTCAATCATGGCTTTACGGTCTTCTCGGCATTTTGTAGTGACCTGTTTGAAACCTAGTTCTTTAAGTTTTTTATGTTGTGCTTCCATAAGAAGAGAAGCAATGCCTTGCCCCCGAGCGCAAGAAGTAACACCACCTGCCCAGCTGTAAAAACTTGTTGGGTTTTCAGGTTCTGCAAAGCCAATTTTAAATCCTAAAGGTGTGCCATCTGTAGCATATGCGATGAGGGCTAAAATACTATCTTTTTCAGAAAGAGAGGTTAGCTTATCCTGAATGTCTGAACCTAAAATGTTGAGGTTCAGTTCATTCAGTTGGTTTTTAAGCTGTGTATTAAGAGTTAAATAGCTCTTAATATTAACCATGGTTAGAACCACTTGTTGCGCCAGCTTTAGAATAATCTGCCGCGATGCCATATTCTGGATCTTCTGCGGCGTTGTGTTCTACAAAACGGCTGGCTTTCGTTAATAAGAATTTACAGTCTGCACTTAAATGCTTAAGGTGTAGCTGTTTGTTATAACGCATGTAGCGTTCTGCTAAGGCATCTATCGCTTCTATGCCAGAATGGTCGAGTACACGGCATTTGGCAAAGTCAATAACCACATCTTCAGGGTCTGTTTTAGGGTTAAAGAGCTCTTTAAATGTTGCAGAACTCCCAAAAAATAGCTGACCTTCTATATGATAAATTTTTTGACCATTTTCACCTTCTGATACAGGGGCGTGAATATGGCGGGCAGCTTTCCATGCATAAACAAGGGCTGAAACAATAACACCGACAATCACGGCAATAGCTAAATCTGTAAATACTGTTACTGTTGTGACAAGTACAAGGACAAAGGCATCTTCTTTAGGGACATTGCGCAGGATTTTAAAAGAAGCCCACTCAAAAGTACCTATAACCACCATAAACATAACACCAACAAGTGCCGCTACAGGGATTTGCTCGATAAGACCTGAAGCAAATAAAATAAAGGCAAGTAAAAATAAAGCTGCTGAAATACCACTTAAACGATGGCGTGCACCTGAAGATACGTTGATCATGCTTTGGCCTATCATTGCGCAACCACCCATACCACCAAAGAAACCTGTAACAACATTAGAAGTACCTTGGGCGATACATTCTTTTTTAGCGGAACCGTGTGTTTCTGTCATATCGGCGACAACGGTAAGGGTTAGTAAAGATTCTATAAGACCAATGGCTGCCAAAATAACGGCATATGGGAAAATAATTTGCAGAGTTTCTAGGTTTAAATCTACCATTGGAATGTGGAATGTAGGAAGACCGCCTGCAATGCTAGCAAGATCACCGACTGTTTTGGTGTCTAGATTAAAACCAATAACAGCAAAGCTGACAGCGGCAATGGCCGCTAACGGTGAAGGAATGGCTTTTGTAAATTTAGGTAATGCAAAAATAATAAGCATTGTTGCGGCAATAAGCCCAAGCATTGTGTAAAGCTCTGTGCCCATCATCCAGTTGCCTTCGGCTGTTTTAAATTGCCCTAATTGTGCCAAGAAAATAACAATAGCAAGGCCATTTACAAAACCAAGCATAACCGGGTGAGGGACGATACGAATAAATTTACCAAGGTGGAAAATACCAGCAAGGACTTGCAAAATACCCATAAGAACAACGGTAGCAAATAAATATTCTACCCCATGCTGTGCCACCAAAGAAACCATAACCACAGCTAGTGCGCCAGTTGCGCCAGAGATCATACCTGGGCGACCGCCAATACAAGCAGTAATAAGACCTACCAAAAAGGCAGCGTATAAGCCGACAAGAGGTTCTACCCCTGCAACAAATGCAAAGGCAACTGCTTCTGGAACAAGGGCAAGAGCCACTGTTAAACCTGCTAAAATTTCTGTTTTAAAGACACCGAGGTTCCATTTATTGGAAAGCTTAGGTGTGATGCGTTTAAGAATTTGTTCCATAAGCATACCTATATTTATTTAAGTTGGTTTTTTGAGATTAAGGGGCACTATACAGGTTTTAAGTTAAAAGGCAAGACTGCATTAAAAAAGAGCGCCTTAGCGCTCTTTTTTAAGATTAAAACGACCTTATTTAAGTAAGGATTTTACCGTTGAGATAAGGTCGGCTTCTGTTGTGCTTTGTTGTTGACCATCGGTAAGGTTTTTAATGGTAACTTGCTGGCTATTAATTTCATCTTCACCCATAATAAGAGCAAGTTTACAGCCTTTTTTGTCGGCAAGCTTCATTTGTTTATCAAACTTTTTCTTTTCCATAAGGACTTCGGTTTTAATGCCTGCATTGCGTAATTTTTCAGCAATTTTAATGTAGTGCGGCATTTGTGAGTCATCCATAGCCGTTACAAAAACATCGGCCCCCACAGGGACATCGATAGAAATAATGCCGCGCTTAACCAGTTCCGGAAATAAGCGTGTAAGACCGATAGAACCACCAACTCCGGGGCAATTTTTATTTGAGAATTTGCCGATAAGGTCTTGATAGCGACCACCGCTTGAAATAGAGCCTAGGTCTTTATGTTCTACAAGATTTGTTTCGTAAACAGTGCCTGTATAATAATCCAGTCCGCGGGCAATGGCAGGGTCAATTTTAAAAGCAGATTCTGGTACGTCGAGGGCAAGAAGAGCTTCGTAAACTGTTGTAAGTTCGCTTACGCCTTCTTCGAGCATGTCATTACCGTCGAGGTCTTTATAGGCTTTAAGGCGACCAAAATTATCGGTATCTAGGTTAAACCAAGTTAGCAGTTCTTCTGCTTGACTTGAACCGAGATTTGTAAGGCGTTCTGCTGTTGTTTCTGCAGGTACTTTTTCGATGTCATCAATAACTTTAATGGCTTGGGCGATTTTATCTTCTGGGATATCGAAAGCGCTTAGCATACCTTGTAGGGCCTTACGGTTATTTAAGCGGATAACAAAATCACCAATATTAAGCGCTTTAATTGTTTTATAAATAAGTGCGATGATTTCTGCATCGTAATATACAGGTAAAGATTCATTGCCAATAACGTCAATATCGCATTGATAAAATTGGCGATAACGACCAGCTTGTGGACGCTCACCACGCCATACAGGTTGCATTTGGTAGCGTTTAAAAGGGTAGCTTAATTGACCATAGTGTTGCGCAACATAGCGTGCTAAAGGTACAGTGAGGTCAAAGTGAAGGGCGAGATCTTTTTCATCCTTCTCACCTTCTTGTGCTGCTAAACGACGCAGTGCGTAGATTTCTTTTTCGTTACCACCTTTGGCACTTAGGGTATCAATACGTTCTACTGCTGGTGTTTCTATTTGGCTAAAGCCATAAAGTTCGTAATGATGGCGAATGGTATCCATCATCTGAGAGAATACTTTTTGTTCTGCAGGTAGATATTCAGGAAAACCAGAAATAGCAGTAATTTTAGCCATCTTTTTATAAACTCCGTTTTGAGAAATTGTTGTATTTATAAGCTGTGTATTGTTCGTATCATTGCATAATTTGAAAAAAAATGCCATAAGCTTTACCTATGGAAATGTTAGAAACAGAAATTTTACAATTAGATCACCGAGGTTTTGGTGTGGCAACGCATAAAGGCAAAAAGCTTTATGTGCCTTTTACCCATGCGCAAGCGAAAGTTAAAGTACAGCTTGTAGACCAAGCAAAAGAAGGTTATTACGCCTTACCAGAAAGCCTACCTAAGGCGGCTTGCCCGCATTTTGCCACTTGTGGCGCTTGTTTATTGCAGCACTTATCGGCAGAAGAATATAGCAAATTTAAAAACAACCAGCTGAATGATGCTTTAACAAAGTTTGATATAAATAAAGAGATTGATGGTACGCATATTTTACCTGAACATGTAAGGCGCCGTGTACGCTTTAAAGCACAACGAACAAAGAAAAAAGGTGTTCAATTAGGGTTTTATGCAGTACGTAGCCATAAGCTTGTTGATATTAGTAGTTGTTTGGTGATTGCTCCTGAACTTGAAAAGACAATAGCTTTTTGGAAAGACTTTTTAGAGCGTTATTTATTAATAGGTGACAGAGTAGATGTGCAGCTGACTTTATGTGCAAATGGTATAGATGCTTATATTGTGTTTGAAGATGAAAACTGGCAGGGCTCGTTAGGGTTTTTAAATGAGTCTGAGGCACAAAAGCAGCTTAAAGAACTTAATATTATTAGGTTAAATGTAGGCACAGAAAAGCAAGTATGGGCAAGATACCAAGAAAAAGAACCCTATGTTATTTTTGGGGGAGTTGAGGTGCTTATGTCCCCTAAAGGGTTTTTGCAAGCATCGGTACAGGCGGATGAGGTATTGACGCAATTAATGTTAGACATTTTAAAGCCAGATGAACCTATGCATAAAGTTGCTGATTTATTTTCGGGCAGGGGCACGTTTACATTACCTTTAGTTAAAATGGGCCTAAAAGTAGATGCTTATGAATGTGATGACCTTGCAAATAAGGCGCTTAAAGAAGCGGCTTCTCGATTTGGTTTAGATGTAGTCGTTAAAGAACAGCAGCTTTTTAAAAACCCTGTAAAACCAGATGTGTTAAACCAATATGATGCTGTGGTAATAGACCCACCGCGTGCGGGGGCTGATGCTCAGGTTAAAGAAATTGCTAAGGCTCATGTGGGTAGAGTAGTTTATGTGAGCTGTAACCCGCAAAGTTTTGCGCGTGATGCGAAAACTCTTATAAATGCGGGGTACAGATTAGAGCATCTTTATGCTGTTGATCAGTTTATGTATTCTGCCCATGTTGAGGTAGTTGCGGGCTTTATATCAGATGTATAATAGCAGATGCCTTGCTTAAAATGGTAGCAACTAGCCCCTTTGGGGGCTTTCTTTTTGCGTATATAGCACAACACTTATTATAATGATGAAAGACGAAATTCTTACATGTTACATCGCCTATCTATGTATTAATAAAATCTGAATGAAATAATAATAAAGGGATATGAACGATGCGTTGGGTTTGGTTTTTTTGTTTAAGTATTATTACGGCGCTGTTGTTGTTTATGTTCCAGCCTCATTTGCCACAAAAATCAATTCCGTTACGTATTGCTGTGAACCCTTGGCCTGGATATGGCTTATTACATTTAGCAAAAGATATGGGCTACTTTAAAAAAGCAGGCATAGACGTTGAGCTTGTTGAAATTTCTGACCTTTATGGTGTGAGCCGTGTGTTTGAACGTGGCAAAGTGCATGCGATGACATCTACCCTTGTTGAAGTGGCAGATATTTATAAGCGGACGGGTGGTGTTGCTGTGCCTGTTATTTTAACGGATTACTCTGAAGGGGCGGATGTTATTTTAACAAACCATAAACAGCTAAGCTCTATTATGGATATTGAAGGTAAAACTGTAGCTGTTGAGCCTGCGTCTTTAGGCTATTACTTGTTGACGAGGGCTTTGGAGACTTCTGGCCTGGAAGAAAAAGACATAAATATAAGTGTTATGCCACAATCTGCCATGTTTGATGCTTTAAAGAGTAATAAAGTGGATGCGGTTGTGAGTTATCCGCCTGTTTCTTCTCGTATTATGCAAAAGATTAGAGGCACAAAGGTGATTTTTGATAGTTCTATGGTGCCTGGCGAAATATTGGATGCTGTCTCTATTGATAAAACATATTTAGAAAAACATCCGGACCTAGCAAATAGGCTGTTGAAAGTATGGGAGATGGCATTTCATTACTATAAAAATAATAAGAGCGATTCTATTTTAAAGCTAACGCATTACCTTAATATGAATACAGAGAGTTTAATGGGTGATTTATCCTATATTCATTTAATTGGGGGAGAAGAGCAGAAGAATATGTTTGCCAAAAAATCTCATTTGGTTGTTTTAAATGAAATTGTGAAACAGATGAATGCAAATACGAATTTTGATCCAGAATTATTTAACGTATATCGCTATGTTAAGCAGTAATGTAAGGCAAAAACTATTATGGGATTTGTTTCGTTAAAATATAAAATTATAAAACCGCTTCTTCAGTTATTTATAGCTATATTATTTGTATCGGTAGCCATTTATTTATTTATTGTTTCTAAGCAAGCAGAAGGCATTGCTGAAAAAACGACGGGTGCGATCTTAGAAAACTTAACAGTTTATACAGAGAGTATTGCATCTTTTAGGGCGTTACAGTCTTCTGCTGAAATTAAAAGAATGGTGGAGCAGCTTTCTGCGGATCCAGATATTAGAGAAATTACCATAATGTCATCTAACCCATTACAAATTGTGATTTCATCTGATAAAAGATTGTTAGAAAGAGATATATCTGAATTACCAGAAACAAAAGCGGTTGTGTATAGAGATGCCTATAAACAGGGGGCTTTTAAGTATTTTGATCTTATGAATCTTACGTATTATTATGCTAACTCTGTTTTGCTTTCGGACCATAATAATGCTTCTGGCCTAAATAAATCGGTGATTTTTTTGGCTTATGATGTGTCTTATATTTTAAAAGCTTTTTTTGTCGACTTACTCCTTTCAATTTTATTAATGATTATCCTTATGGGGTTATTTATTTGGCTTAACTGGCAGTTACTGAGTAGGCATTTGTTTTCTAAGTTATCCGTTATACAAAATACCGTGGAAAAAGAGGGCTTTCATAAAATAGCTTTGCCACCAATAACACAAAAAGATGAAATTTATATACTTACTGAAAAGTTGAATGAAGCTTGGCATAATATAGAAGAGCAAACAAAAAAGTTAAAAAAATCTCGTGAAGAAGCCAATGAGGCAAACCTCGCTAAATCGGAATTTTTAGCAAATATGAGCCATGAAATAAGAACACCTTTAAACGGTGTTATTGGTATGACACAGGTGATGTTACTGCATCCACTGAGTGATGAACAAAAAGAAAGAGCAGAAACGATTTTACTTTCTGCTGAGCAATTGTTGAGCTTGCTTAATAGTATACTAGACCTTTCTAAAATTGAAGCAGGTGAAATAACGTTAGAAACACATAAGGTAGGTTACCATGCTTTTGTTGAGAAAATTAGAGGCATGTGGGAGCCGCAGGCCTTAGAAAAGGGGATTGATTTTAGGGTTGTGCAATATGGGCATCCACCGACAGATTTTTATACTGATTCGTATAAAATAATGCAGGTTTTAAATAATTTACTTTCTAATGCTGTTAAGTTTACATCTAGAGGCAGCGTAACATTGCAGATAAGTACAGACCCAATTAATGATAAAGAACAGCTCCTTTGTTTTGATATAAAAGATACGGGAATTGGTATTTCTGTTACAGATCAGATGAAGTTGTTTGATAAATTTACACAGGCGGATAGTTCAACAACACGAAAATATGGCGGCTCTGGATTAGGATTAGCTATTAGCAGGGAAATTATTCAGCTATTAGGTGGTGAAATAGGGTTGGTTTCTACTGAAGGTGAGGGCAGTACCTTTTCTATTGCTTTGCGTGTAGGGCTTACAGAAGATTTTGACCCGAATAAAAGTAAGTTTTGATTAGCCTTATATAAACAAGTAAAGCTTATTTACGTGAGGTTGATAACCATTTAATAAGCTCGGCTTCGAGCGCATCTCTATTAATTGGTTTAGATAGATAAGCATTCATCCCTGCATCTAAGCATTGTTTGGCATCTTTTTTAAAAGCATTTGCTGTTAAAGCTATAATAGGTGTTTTTGCCGTACTATCCTCAAAGCTTCGTATAATGCGTGTGGCTTCTAACCCGTCCATTTCTGGCATTTGCATATCCATTAAAATAAGATCAGGACGCATTTCATCTGTTAAGGAAACGGCTTCTCTTCCATCTTCTGCTAGAATAACTTCTAACCCCCATTTTTTGAGAAGAGCGGTGATAAACTTTTGGTTAAGAAGAGCATCTTCTGCCACCAAAACGGTTTTACCCTTTGGCATATTTACGGCTTTGTTTTTTTGTTTGGTTTTGTGCTCTTCATCTATTGTACCGTAAAGAGCGTTGTTAATGGTTTCTGCTAAATATTTTGCAGTAAAAGGTAGGTAGGCTAATCTACAAGTACCTTTTAAACTTTGTAAGGAAGAGTGGTTGAGGTTGCGCGTACTATCTATAATAATGGTATATTGAGCAAGTTCCGAAAGTCTGGACAGTAGAGCAAGTTCTAAATCATTCTGTGCATGGTAAATAAGAATTGTTTTTTTAGAGCTCGTCATATTTTTTAGGGCAGCTTCAGCACTCTGTGCATGTTGATACGGCTCTGTTGAAATATTAAGTTGCTCAGAAATGAAGTTAAGGTTTGTGCACACAAGATGATTACTTGAATAAACAACCGACTGGTAGGATTCATACGTTAAAATAAGATT
>JAAZVW010000015.1 GCA_018623135.1 Pseudomonadota bacterium | reverse complement strand
TCTGGCATATTCTTATACACAGCAAAATTTGCATCCTTATCCGACAGAATATTAAAGCTATTCAAAATCGTAGACGCACCACCAATACTCAGTAAACGCATCTGACCATCTGTATAGCCCAAATCCCAAAGTTTGCTGTATACCTTGTGTGTTGCTTTATTTGCATTACCCAGAGGCACCAACAAAACAGGCCGTCCCATATCCATTTGCATCGCTAAGGCATTGGTTACAGAACCAAGATACTTAGAATCAACGTCAACATCATATAACGCTGGCACAACATTCAAAGCATCTGCCCGAGACTTGTCTGACCAAGTTTGAGCGCCAGTAACCGACAACAGCACATTTTTAGTTGCAGCAGAAATACCACCACTAAAAACCTGATCTGAGTTATCCAGCTGAAGCCCAAAAACATCAAACGCATAAGCAGAAAAATTTTCCTGCAAATAATACTGCAAATAAAGTTCAAAGGCAGCGGCTTCATAAAAGCTACTATCTGAACCTGTGATCACAGCAACGGCAATGTCTTCACCTTGAGAAATTTTCTCAAGGATTTGGGCATTATAAGCCGAAGCCCCCTGCACATGACGTTGCCATTTTTGTCCATCATCCCCTAAATAAAGGTCTCGATGCAATTCTTGCAGCATCTTAACAACCTTTTTAGGGTTTTCAGGGTTCTTCTGCACCGCAGTTTGCACAGCGTTATATTCACGCTCTGCAGCCAGACGGGCAGCATCCATATCAGTTGCACTCAAGCGATCCGCTGAGATGTTTGCAGGACTATTTTTACTTCCTCCTGCACCACCACAGGCAATCAAAAGAAAAGCAATAACCAGCAGAAATAAAGTGCGCATAGGCACCTCCAAGTTTAATATATAAAAAGAAAACACCGAGGAACCTCGGCAGGTTAGGTTGTATCAACAACAAATTATAGTAAGTAGAGCTCTACTTTCAAGCTCTATTGAGTATCAAACAAGGTCTTCTAATAACTCTAATGTTGCGTAATCATAAATTTCAGTTAAACCCTCATCCGCAAACTGTTGCACATCGGTATTACTATTTATTGGCGCAAAAGAGCATACATATAACAAAGTTGCGCAACTTGCCGCCATTAATCCATAAGAAACCTTTGTTCGCCAATCTTGCTTTTCTGGCATATCTTGCGTATGCATAACAGCTTTTGCAATCATGTCATCCAGTTTTTTCTCATCAAATTTAAATTCTGTTTTTTCTGGCATTAAGCCATCAAAATCTTGCTTTTTCATCTGCCTTAAGCCTCCTTATATATGGGGTTTACTTGTTCTTGCAGCTTTTTCTTTGCTCTAGAAAGTAAAGACTCCACTGCTTTTACATTTATAGCCATCACCTCAGCAATCTCTTTTTGCTTCATCTGCTCATAATAAAACAACATCACAGCTGTTTTTTGGCTTTCCGGTAAGGCATCCAAACGTTCTTTTAAATGAGCTTGGCGCTGGTCCTGGTAAATTTTATCTACCTGTGTAGGCTCAATGCCATGTTCATCTACAAGCTCCACTACTTTTTTTGCACTTCTTAATTTATCTAAACAATGGTTATAAGCAATACGATAAACGTAAGTTTTTACCTCTGCCTTCGCCTCCCATTTTGGGGCTGTTTTCCATAATTTAATCAGCACTTCTTGTAAGGCGTCTTCGGCTTCTGTTTCACTTTGTAACCATTTATAACATAGATTATATAAATAGCCACTTAAGTGCTGGGCAAGCTGACCAAAGGCTTTTTTATCCCCTTGGCCGGCTTGTTTCATCAGTAAAGTTAAATCCAGCATAGGTCCTATTCTTCGCTTTCACGACGTTCTTTACGTTTTTCACGGCGCTCTTTCATATGCTTACGCATTTTTTTACGACCTTCTTTCAGCTCTTCTTTTGTCAGCTGACCATCATTGTTAGCATCCATACGACCGAAGTGCTCTTCCATTTTCTTTTGACGTGCTGTTAAAAATTCTTCACGAGAAATTTTGCCATCACCATTTACATCTGTTTCCTGAAAATGTTTCCCGCGCTTACCATGTTCACGCCCCTCTTCTGCCTGTGCCGAAACCGCTAGTACAGAAAGCATTAATGCAAAAATTGTTAAATATTTCATCGCTTAACTCCTTATTTTATACTCAAGCCTTTTAAGCTTATACCCTTTAAACGCATCTCCCAACAAAAACCCTTCTAAAAAAATAAAAGAAGCCTCCACAATAAATATGGAGGCTTCTTTATTATCTAAAAGATACGATTTAAGCTTCTTGTGCTTCTTTCGCAGCTTTTTCAGCCTTACGAGCTTCGTTTGCAGAAACAAGACCTGCAATACGCTCAGCAACAGCACCTTCTTGAGTTACTTCTTTAATGGATAAACGCACTTTGCCGTTTTGTTCTACAGAAAGAACTTTAACTGTTACTGTTTCACCTTCAGCTAGTGCATCTGTTACGTTGTTTAAGCGCATCGGTACAATTTCAGAAATATGCAACAAGCCTTCACGGTTTGGCATAAACTTAACAAAAGCACCAAAGTCTGTAATACGTGTAATTTCACCAGTGTATTCCACACCTTCTTCTGGTTCTGCAACAATATCCTGAATTGCTTGCACACCAGCTTGTAGGTCTGTACGGCTTACAGCAGCAACTTTAACTGTACCATCGTCTTCAATATCAATCGTACAACCTGTTGTTTCGATAAGCTCACGAATGACTTTACCGCCAGTACCGATAACATCACGGATCTTTTCTTTATCGATCTGGAATGTTTCCATTTGCGGTGCTGTATCAGAAACCTGACCACGAGATTCAGTAATCGCTTGCGCCATCTTACCAAGAATATGCATACGACCACCTTTAGCCTGTGCTAAAGCTTCTTTCATAATATCAGGCGTAATAGATGTAATCTTAATATCCATTTGCAGCGCTGTAATACCTTCAGAAGTACCAGCTACTTTAAAATCCATATCACCAAGATGATCTTCATCACCCATAATGTCAGAAAGAACGCAATATTTTTCGCCTTCTTTTACAAGACCCATCGCGATACCAGCAATTGGACGATCCATTGGTACACCCGCAGCCATAAGCGCCATAGACGAACCACAAACAGTTGCCATAGATGAAGAACCGTTTGATTCTGTAATTTCAGAAACAATACGTGTTGTATAACCGAATTCTTCTTTTGTTGGAATCATACGCTGAAGCGCACGACGTGCAAGTTTACCATGACCAATTTCACGACGACCAGGAGAACCCATACGACCAACTTCACCTACAGAATATGGCGGGAAGTTATAGTGCAACATAAAGCTATCGAAAGATTCACCTTCTGGTAGATCAATCAGCTGGTCAGATTTACCTGTACCAAGTGTTGCAACAACAAGTGCTTGTGTTTCACCACGTGTAAATAATGCAGAACCATGTACGCCAGGTAACACATCAACTTCACATAAAATCGGGCGAATATCTTCTAGACCACGACCATCAATACGTTTCTTTGTATCAAGAACTGTGGAACGAAGTACTTCACCTTCTGCAGATTTAATAAGTGATTTTACTTTATCTACAGCTAGTGGGTTTTCTTCTGCATTTTCAACAAATTTAGCAACAGCAGCTTCTTTAATCGCATCTAGCTTATTACGACGCTCTTGCTTTTCTTTAATTGCATAAGCAGCGTTAATATCAGCAGCAAAAGCGTCTTGAAGTTGTTTTTCAAGGTCAGATGTATCTTCAACTTCTGGCATTTCATAAGCAGGCTTGCTTGCAGCAGCTGCTAACTCTTCAATGGCTTCAATAATAGGTGCACAAGCTTCGTGACCTGCAACAACAGCGCCAAGCATCACTTCTTCAGAAAGTTCAGATGCTTCAGATTCAACCATCATCACACCTTCACGTGTACCCGCTACAGAAAGCTCAAGCTCAGAAGCTTCTTGCTGTTCTTGAGTTGGGTTAATAATGTATTCACCATCAATGTAACCAACACGCACACCAGCAATTGGGCCTAAGAACGGAATACCTGAGATGCTTAGTGCTGCAGAAGCTGCAACCATTGCAACCATTTCAGGGTTATTTACGCCATCCATAGCAAGTACTGTTAAAACAACTTGTGTTTCGTTACGGAATGCTTTCGGGAATAATGGACGAATTGGACGATCGATTAGACGAGATGTAAGTGTTTCACGCTCTGTAGGACGACCTTCACGTTTGTTAAAACCACCAGGAATACGACCTGCTGAATAGAATTTTTCTTGATAATTTACTGTAAGTGGGAAAAAGTCCACACCTTCTTTTTGGCTTTTAGCAAAAGTTACGTTTGCCATAACAACTGTGCCACCATATGTAGCAACAACAGAACCGTCAGCTTGGCGCGCAATTTTACCTGTTTCTAGGCTAAGCGTACGGCCACCAACGTTTACTTCTTTTTTATAGATTGTAAACATAATTGTTTCCTTATCTTTTTGTTTTATTCACAAAACATTAAATATAAAAAGCCAAGAAAACCTTGATTACGGGTGCAATGTTATGCCGACTTTTAGCTTAAGCAAGCATAATAAAGCTCCCGCGGAAAAAAGGTTTTTAGCCTTACTACTTAATGTATCGGCTTAAGTTATACCCTGTATTAACATTTTTGTGAACAAAAAACCTTTCTTTTACTCTTGCATTTTCACATAAACAACCTTACCTGTTCATAACATTCATTTACGTTTCAGGAAAAACGCTATGGCACTTCAATCCGCTATTAACGTTACAAACCACATTGGGCTTTGCTACAGCATGGCTCAAAAACATTTTGGCGGTAAAACGCCAAATGAGGATATTAAGGCAGCCGCAATGTTAGGCGTCGTAGAAGCAAGTCAGAAGTTCGACCCAGAAAATGGGGCGACCTTTGGCTCTTACGCAAAGCATTACATACAAGCTGAGATCAGCCGTTGCAAACAACGCAACTGGTTTCCAGTTACCTATTCGGAACACGAGCGTAAGATATTATATCTGTTCTGGAAGGCTAAATATAAGTCCAGCCTTTCATTAGAAGATCTTTCTGATGAAGAAATTATTGATAAAACCCCAGAACTACACAGCTACAAGGAAAGACTATTGCTGTTGCTTAGCACCAACACAAAGTCTCTGAATGAACCCGTCATCACCTCAAAAAGTGCGCATTCAGATGATGATGCAATCTATTTATCTGATGCACTCCCCGATGAGGCAACCACAGAAGGATTGTTTGAAGAGAAAGAAACCCTTGCTTTTCTAGTGAAACAAATCAGGCAAGCATTAAATGCGTTACACCAGAAAGATGCACGTACGCATTATGTGATCCAAGCCCGCAAGGGCTTAGATGGGCAGGAGAAAAAAACACTCAGGGAATTAGCACCTGAGCTTCACGTATCCTCCGAACGAGTTCGTCAAATTGAAAAAGAAGGGCTGGAGTTTCTTCGGAAAAATTTAGCCAATCGCTTTGCTCAAAACAACCTAGAAGTCTCAGACTTCTATTAACGACACACTGTTTTAAGGAATAAAAAAGCCGCTCAATATGAGCGGCTTTTTTATTCTTATGCAAACATTAAGCATTTGTTTGCAATATATGGCGCACCAAAGTTAAATCCGCAGGCGTATCTACACCAACAGGTGCCTCATTTGTCATAGCAACATAATATTTTGCACCAGCTTCCATCGCCCTTAATTGCTCAAGTTTTTCTTGCTTTTCTAAAGGTGAAGGGTCTTTTTTTACAAAATCAGCAAGCACATCATATTTGTAAGCATACAAGCCAATATGACGCTTCATCACATCTGCACCATAAGGGATAGGACTACGTGAAAAATACAACGCTCTATGAGCTGCATCTGTGCACACTTTTACCATGTTCGGATTGTTTTTTTCTTCCGCATCTGTAATCGGATGCGCAAAAGTAACAACATCTACCCAGTCTTGATCAAAAGGCGCAACAGCTTGTTGCAAAAGTTCTGGCGGCAACAAAGGCTCATCACCCTGCGCATTAATAATAATATCAGGCTTTTCAGCTCCTTCTGCCATAAGCTGTTGCATCGCCGCATAAATACGATCCGAACCAGAAGGCAAATCAGGGTCTGTCAACACAGCCTTACCACCCGCAGCCTCAACAACTTGTTTAATTTTTACATCATCACAAGCCACTGTTACAGGGCCTACATTTGCTTTTACTGCCTGCTCGTACACACGTACAATCATCGGTTTACCGCAAATATCCGCCAAAGGCTTATTTGGTAAGCGTGTACTGGCCATACGGCTAGGTATAAGAACATGTACTTTTTTAGTCATCATTATTCTCCAATATTTTTTGTTCACGCCATACAAGCTCTTGCCATGTACAAGTTGCAGTACCTAATTTACCGACAACAACACCACCAGCAAGGTTTGCTAAATGCATAGAACTTACAGAATCTTGCCCCGCTGCTTTTGCTAAGGCATATGTCGCAATTACTGTATCCCCAGCACCAGAAACCTCTGCTACTTCTAAAGCCAATGTGGGCATATGCGTCATTTTATCTTCTACACTTTGGTATAGTGTCATACCTTTTTCGGATCTTGTTACCAAAATCTCAGAAAGACCGAGTTCTTTTACCAAATCTTTAGCGGCTTTTTCAGCATCTGCATCTGTTTTAATTTTATCATCCAAACCTAAGAGTTCTTGCGTTTCTTTTAAATTCGGCGTCATAGAGTGCACATTATAATATTTCAAATCATTACGTGGTTTAGGGTCCACAAAAATAAAACCCTCCGCCCAAAGCTCAGAAGCCAAATCAAACAACTCTTTATCAACAAGCCCCTTTTTATAATCGGAAAGAATAAGCACATCTGCTTGCTCACGTGCTGCTTTTAAACTTTCAATCAGCTGTAGCCTTAGGGAATTTGTTAAAATATCAGTTTCTTCTTCATCAAAACGCACAACCTGTTGGGTACGCGCAATAATACGAGATTTTGTACAAGTAGGCCTATCCGTATATACTAAATGCTCCTGACTCAACCCCTTATCTTTAAGTAAATTTTTAAAATGGGTCGCGTTATCATCCGTACCAATCGCACCCACTAAAATAGGTTCACCACCTAAACATTTTATATTTAAAGCCACATTGGCAGCACCGCCTAAGGCTTGTGTGCGCTTTGTTACACGTACAACAGGCACTGGTGCTTCAGGTGAAATTCTATCCACCTCACCCCATAAGTACCTATCCAACATCACATCACCTAAAATGGCAACTTTATGCCCTTCTAACAGATTTTTTTGTTCTTTAATGCCAAGTGTAAAAAAAGTCACGTTACTCTCCCCATGTTAAATTTTTTGGTGCTTCAGAATTAAATACTTTATTGCCATATCTTTGTAAACTGGCTTCAAAACTGCCAATTTTTAAGTCTGCCTCTATTTGTACAGGCATATAAGTATCTTGTGTCACCCACACCATAATGGTTGATTTATATTCTTGGCCATTTTTATAAGTAATTGGCCTTACACGGTATGTTTTAAATTTACCTGCATCTGTTTTAATTGTTTCTTCATCTTCTACAAACACTTTAAGTTCATATTGTTTATCTAGCGCCTGAATCGGCACAGAATAAACCGAACCTACTTTGGCACCTTTCACCTTATGCCTTAAATAATAAAGCGCCGTAAACGTATCTCTTAATACCGGAGATGACATCTCCATTTTATAAGGCTGAACCTTTTTAGCTTTAAAGTTTGTATAAATAACTTCATTATCTTTACGGTTATAAACCACTTCTTTATGCGCTTTATAATCACCCTCATTTAACTTTAAAACAGAGCGTTCTGGTAAAAAAGCAGCAGGTTTATGTTTACCAGTAATGTAAAATTTATCTTCTAAATCATAAATAGAAGCAGCCCCTGCAGACCAGGCACGAGACATCAGCTCAAAGCTGTTTTTTTCTGGGTTTGCTTGATAAAAAATCTCATAATATCCCGCAAGTAAAAAGCCATAATGCACCTCGTAAGCCAAATATTCCGATGCCATTAACTTATTTTCAACAAGCTCTTTCGCCTGTGCAAAACAAGCTTCTACACAAACAAACATAGCCAGTAGCACTTTAAAAAACATCTTGTTTTAAACCTTTCATTGTCAAGAAGCTTATCCTAACACAAAAGAAATCCTCTGTGCAAAAAAGACACATGCTCCCTAACAAGATACACCCAGCAACAGCTGTTTTTATATACTTTTCATACTAATTACGCCAAAATATGCCCTATGAACGCGTTATATAAATTTACTTTATCTCTTATCGTCGCGGTAGGCATTGTTTCTTGTGGCGGAGAAGTAGATGAAGAAGCACTACAGCTCATTAACAACGGTAATTTTTCTCAAGCAGAAAAATTACTGGTTAAATCCTATGACAAAAACCCTGACAATGGCCTTGTAAACGGCCTACTTGCAGAGGTGCTTACACATAAATGCTTACAAGAAAAATGTGCAACAGAACGTAGCGGACGCGCACTACTTACACGTATCCGTGAACATCTTTCTAACTATATCTACGAACAAGAACGCTCACCAGAAAAGCTTACCCGCCCTGTTTTTGAAAACATCGTCGAAAAAGCAACACGTCAGGCAGTAGAAGATAAAAACCCTCTTATCCTTAAAAACTTTGTAAGTTTAGGTATTCCGCAAAACATCCCTAAAGATAAACTTACAAAAACATTGTTTAATGATATTTCTCAGGCACTTAAAACAGGCTCAAACACCTTAAGTAATGCATTTATTAAAATTGCGACCGATAATGCACTTACAAACTCACCAGAACATACCGTTGGTAAGTTTTTCTCTGCTCTTATTGAAGGCCGCACAAAAACAGCAGAATCTCTGGCACGTACGTTAAATGCCAAACTTAATACAGGACAAATGCCAGATATTTTCTTCGTAAACCTTCCTTACGTTATGGTTTATTATGCCCTCGAAAAAGATGAGATTAAAGGCGCAAGTTTGTTCCTAAAATCTTTTAAATCACTTACAGAAGAAGTCGGTCTTAAATACTTAGAAAAAGGCACAAATGCTAAAAAGCTCGCAAGCTCTTTTAATAATGCGTCTAAATCTCGTTCTTTCGTTAACTTACTTCGTAATAAATTAGATACATCGGAATGGTGGGAATCTGAATCTGTAAGACTTGCTCTTACACGTATTTCTTTGTCTCTTAACTATGATTTTGAAGCATTATGGAATCGCTACATTAAAACTCTTCTCTACACCGATGAGCAACCAGATGACTTTTTACGTATGTACGATGGTTTTGACCTAACAAAACTTTCAGCCCAACAAATTATTCTAAATAACGAACAGCTTTTGGCACATGCGGAATCTAAAATGCTAAATGGTGATGTTCTCGTTGCTTTATTTAAGCAAATTCTTTACCGTGCAGACGCCAACCCAGAAGCCTTTAACAAACGCGTTGTCGCTTTATTAAGTGACCGTGTTGCTCTTGCCCTAGACAGTCAACAATATGAAGATCTTATGGCCTATTTAGAGTTTGACAAAGAGCTCATTAAGGGTAAACGAGAAGAATTTATTAAAGTTTTCCAAAACGGTATTAACCAAGCATGGGAAAAAGAAGACTTTAAACGCATACCTATTCTAAATGAGCTTATTACCAAAACTCTAGGCGTTAAATACAATTTAGATAAAGACCTTATTTCAAGGTTTGAAAAAGCTTTTGATGACCCTGAAGTTCAAATTTTCTATAATGCTGACCAAATTTCAGACTTCCATCAAAAGCCAACCGAAATGGAGCGCACAAACAACCCTAAAGTCGCTTATGTACTCGATCACTTTAAAGAACGTCCTGAACTTATTCAGCGTCTCCTTAAAAAAGTATCGCTTGAACAGCCAAGCACTTACGGTCCTGCGCTGTTCGTGTTACGTATGTATGACTTCTTCCCGAAAGGCGAACGCCTAACCTTGGTTGAAAATGCCCTCCGTTCTGGTTTACGTAAAGATAACATCAGCACTGCCGTTGAAATTTTAGAAGAAGGCCGTGAACTACGTAAATACTATTCTAATATTCAAGAGCGTTTTATTGTTACAGAAGCTGTTAAACGACTAGATTCTCTTGAAGAACACCAAGATTTCTGGGAAAGCGCAACAGCATCAGAAAAGAAAGTTGTAGAAGTCGCCTACCCTCAAAACTATAGCCTTATGCGCGCTTTAGATGAGTACGATAACGGCCAAGTACGTGATGCCATGAACCGCCTTAAAAACATTTCGGATAAAGCGCTTCTTAAAATCGCAGAGCCTTATTTTAAAGAATTTTCTAAACTCTTTAAGCCTTTTTACGGTTCTTACGTCTTCACATCAGCAGATGATAATATGCGCGCTTTTAAAGTAATTCTTAGCGAAAGTAAGGTAAACCTTAAGCTTAATGTAACTCTAGAAAACCTTATTGGTACAATTTTCAAAGAAAAGAACTACCAAAAAGACTGGGGACAAACAAGCAGTTATACCGTTACAGCAGAAGCCGATCCTAAAGATTTTAAACTCACACTAGGTTACACCTCTCGTATTCAACCTAAAAAGAACTTTTCTTTTGAACGTTCTTTCGGTTTTATTGAATCATTCCTTATTAATGAAGATGGCTCTTTAACCGCTGTGCTAGATACAGGTAAAAAATATAAAGGCATACGCTACGCCCGTGAAGATGAGGAAAACACACCTCATAAAACATACACAGCCCAAGCACAGCAAGAAGATTTAACCTACTTTGAAGATGCCGCATATATCTTACCTAAAGGCAGTACTTTTAGTATTTCTAAAGCTGCAAACGCACCTAAAGAAAGTAAAATCTATACGCTTATTATTAAAAAGCCCCATCATAAAAACACCTATGAGGCGCTGATTAATTTAAATGCACAAGATCAATTTAGTATTCAGTACGATTATATGTACAAACAAACCGCTTACCAAGCTCAACTAAACTGCCAACTTGCAGGTATGTACATTAACTGTGGTGCCCATAACCAACATTGGAATACCGATAAATACCGCCAACGTATTTTACTTAAAGCCAACAAGTAATGAGCGATTATATTTATCTATTTAACGGCAAAGTAAGCTTTATCCAGCCAGAAGAAACAGCCTACCGCTTCTCAGAAGACGCGGCTTGGCTTGCCTGTGCAATAGAGGCAAACAATCACCAAACAGCACTAGAACTTGGTCTAGGTACGGGCGCACTTGCCCTTTGTACAGCTTATCGTTTCCCTCAACTTAAAATCACAGCCCTCGAAAAACAGCCCGAGATGCTGCAATCTGCACAAAAAAACATTGCTCTTAATAAAGCAAATATTCAGGCAATCCATGCAAACATTCTCACTTTTAACAGCGCAGAAAAATATCAGCTTGCCTTTAGCAACCCACCTTTTTACCTAGAAGATAAACACAGCCTTGCGCAAGATAACATTAAACGCCACGCCCATAGCTTTACCGACACCCATATCACAGACTGGCTTAATCTTATGCACAAACAAACAACGCAAGAGGCAACTCTTTATGTCATCAACCACATTATGCATGAAAAAACATTAGAAAATTGGGCACAAGAACAAAACATAAGCCTAGATATTCTTTACCTTAAAACATCTAAAACAAAAGGTATAAAACGCTTTATCGCCCGCCTTAAAAAGTCAGAAAATTTTAGTAAAAAAACATACGAGGTGAATGCGTTTGAAGAAGCCGCGCGTAATCATTGCCTCCGCCAAGCTCAAAGCATTTGGGATATAGCTACCCAAGTTTCTTCTTAAAAGAAAGACTGCGGATCCACATCAATCGTCACCCGTACTGACTTAGGTAATTGAACTGTTGCCAACCAATTATGCACCTGCTTTTGTGCAGGCTGTATGCTCTTAATTAATAACCTATATCTAAACTGATTATTAATTTTAAACAAAGGCGCAGGTACAGGTCCTAAAAGCCTAAAACCCTCTGCCATCGGGAAGCTTTGTGCCAAAATCTTACCAGCCTGATGTACTGCTTGCTCTTGTTCACCAGAAAGAATAAGCGCAATCAACCTACCAAAAGGTGGGTTTTGCCCACGGGCACGGCTTGCCAATTCTAAATCATAAAAGGCATCTCTATCTAGTTTTGCTAGTGCATCAAAAAGCTCTGTATCAGGGTTAAAGGTTTGTAAAATCACCTCACCTTTTTGACTACGACCAGAACGACCTGCCACCTGCGTTAAAAGCTGGAAGGTACGCTCTGTTGCTCTAATATCATCTTGCGCTAAACCCATATCTGCAGAAACAACGCCCACCAAAGTAAGTTTCGGAAAATGCAATCCCTTAGCAATCATTTGTGTGCCAATCAGCACATCAATCTCACCATTTTGCATTTTTTCAACTATGTCTTTCATTTGCCCTGCTGTGGTTACAGCATCTCTATCCACAATTTCAATACGCGCATGCGGAAAGTGTTCCTGAACTTCTTGATACACACGCCTTGTACCTGGGCCAAAAGCAATTAACTTCTCACTTTCACAACTTGGGCAAGCTTCAGGCACAGCTTCTTCATAACCACAGTGGTGGCACTTAAGCCTATGACCATGCATAACCAAGTTTACAGAACAACTTGGGCAAGCAAACTGATGCCCACAATCTTGGCACAAATATAAAGGCGCAAAACCACGCCTATTTAAAAAGAGGAGCGATTGTTCATTATTATCTATGCGTTTTTCTATTTCTTGCACCAAAGTCGGGCTTAAAAATTTATGTTTTTCTTTAGGTCCTTGGCGCTTCATATCTACAATCTGCACATCTGGCATTTGCGCACCTGCATGCCTATTTTTAAGGACTAAATGCTTAAATTTACCAACTAAAGTATTCTGCCAAGTTTCTAACGATGGCGTTGCCGAACCTAATAAAATAGGGCAACTTGCTAAATGCGCACGTACAACGGCCATATCGCGCCCATGGTATCTAAAATTATCATCTTGTTTAAAAGAACTATCATGCTCTTCATCAACAACAATTAAACTTAAATCTGTAAAGGGTAAAAAGAGTGCAGAACGCGCGCCAATAACAACCGTTGGCTTACCTTCGGCTAAACGCCACCACAGCCTACGCCTTGCACCTAAAGCTGTTTCAGAATGCCAAATATATGCCGCCTCCCCAAAACGTTCTTCAAAACGCTTTAATAACTGAGGCGTTAGCGATATTTCAGGCACCAACAATAAAAGCTGTCCCGTAGGTCTTGTTTTAAAGGCTTCTTCTATCAGTTTAAAATAAACTTCTGTTTTACCAGAACCTGTCACACCATCTAGCAAAAAACCTTGGTGTTTATGCTGCTCAATATAAGGCGCAACCTCATCTACCGCTTGTTGTTGCTCTGCCGATAAATGCAAATCACCCTTAAGCTGGTATGTTAAATTTACTTCTTCTTTAGGTTTTTCAACAATAGCAGCCGCATCTAATAGCCCTTTAACCACAGCAGAAGAAACCCCTGCAGCATCGGCGAGAGCAACCTGCGTTTCATACATATACCCTTCTTGTAAAAGGGATATAACTTTCTGGCGTGCGGCGGTTTGTTTTATATTTTTAAGTCCCGATTCCTGTAAGCAAAATACTTTTGCAGGCTCTGGTTTTTCAAGAATATGGCCTGCACTTAATGCCGCACGTACAGCTTCCCCAGGAAACGCCAAATTATAACTGGCCACCCACTTATAAAAAGCAAAGGTATCTTCAGCTAAAATAGGATGTTCTATTTTTTGCGCAGGTTTAAGTTTTTTAAAGCTACTTTGCTCTTTGACCTCATCAATAAGAGCATTAACCTTTTTTTTAGCCACCTCAACTTCTACCCATTGCCCTTTTTGGGCAGGCACATCATCATAAGGCCATAAATAGTCTAGGCGCTTATTTAAATACAATGGCACACGCACAGAAATAACGGACACTTAAAACAACCTTTTTATACTGTTGAGAAACTACCGAGCATGATAATATATAAAGCAGATAAAAGCTATCTATTGACCAAAAAAACAGAGCGCCTTCACAAAGGAAGGCACTCAGGAGCAACAAACAAGAGGGAAGCACGGCGGTAAATATTCAACTTTAATATCTAACAAAACCGCACTTATAAAGTACATGTAAGATGTTTTTAAAAATTAACTACCCCTTGACATAAAAAAAATTAAAAAAGATGCAGTTACTCGATAAATTTTTAGATTATTTAAAAGATTACAAACGCTACTCTACCCACACCATCAAGAACTACAAACTAGATCTTGAAAGCTTTTTTATGTTTTCAAACATCAATTTGTTTACAGAAACTGCTGTTCAAAAAATCAACAAACAACATATAGACTTTTTTGTGATGCAACTTAAAAAGCAAAATTTAAGCAACAATAGCATTAACAGAAAACTCTCTAGCATCCGTAGTTTTTACAAATACCTTAAGCAGCAACAGCAAATTGATGTGCCAGAAGCCTATCATATCCACAACCTAAAAATGGTCGAAACCATTCCCTATGCTTTAACAACCGAGCAAACAGAACGCCTCTTCAAACATATTAAACCAAAAAAAGCAGATGACTGGCAACAACAGCGTAACCACGCCTTACTTATGTTACTTTACGGCCTTGGCTTGCGTATATCAGAGGCTCTTTCCCTTAAAGTATCCGATACCGATAAAGACCAGCTTATTATTTTAGGTAAAGGCCAAAAAGAACGCATCATACCCATGCTCCCCCCTGTAAAGGAAGCTTTAAAAAATTATCTAACCTTAAGACCAGATACCCAAGAACAAGCGCTGTTTCTTTCCAGTCGCCTCAATCCGTTTAACGACCGCGCCGCGCAACGGCTACTCGAAAAAATACGTATAGAACTCAATTTGCCAGATACACTCACCCCCCATGCTCTAAGGCATGGTTTTGCAAGTCATTTGCTTGCACAAGGAGTAAGCTTACGTGCCGTACAACAACTTTTAGGGCACGAAAGTATTGTCACTACTCAAAAATATTTAAGCGTAAACCAAAAATTTATTTTAGAAAATTACCAAAAGCATCCACAGGCGCAAGATTAACTTACGCCGCAGAGGTTACCTCTCGCTTAGAAGTTTCATAGCGCTTCATCTGACGCTCTTTGTTTGAGGCGACACCAACTTCTAAATGCTCAAACCAATCTAAAAATTTAGTCACCATCTCCCCTTTATAAAGCTTACCATGCTGTGGCGCCATAATCTCAATATCTAATTTGCGCACACGGTCAATCCACTCTTTTTTCGCTTTTTCAGAAGGCATCCAACGCTGATGGAAATACGCGGCATGTTGTATATGGCTATCAAAATCCTCAACCCAAATACTCTGTTCAGATTCTGGCATGCTTTTATCTAAAGAAGCACCAATATCACCCGACATTAATATTTTGGCCTGCGGATCATACACATGATAATTGGCAGATGAATGTAAATAATGCGCTGGTATAAATTTAAGTTCCATACCATTAAAATCCATTTCCATACCCTCGTCAGGGATTGGGTTATAATGAATATTCTCGCAACCATAATGCTTAATAAAAGATTCCCATAACCAAGGCGCATGCAAAGTTGCTTCTGGCATCGCTTTATCCCAAAAGCCTAAAGAAGAAATAATATCAGGGTCCTGATGTGAGGCAAAAAGGTCTGTAATTTCATGCGCTTTAGCATGATTTAACACAGCAGAAAGCATTGGCGAGAAAAGCTCAATACCACCAGGGTCAAGCACAATAGCGCGTTCACCTTTTTTAATCATATATTGGTTAGAATCAATAATACCATCTGTCTTTTCAGGGTCACGACCAAACATAATCCACTGCTGATCTTGCTCATAAATAATTGTTGATTTCATCATAAGATTTAAATTCCCACATCTAATTGGCTATTTAAGCAAAACTCTAATTGCTGCCTGCTTTTAGAAACCTGCTCTCTCATCTTCTGCGCCGCGGCCTCTACAGAAGCCGCCACCGTTTCAAAATCTTGTCGATAGCTCTGCACATTTGCAGCCTCAATACGGCAGTTAGAACTAATACATTGCGCAGAACGCACCTGGTACTCAATCGCATCCAAAGCACTTAAAAGCCTGCGCACATCTTCTGCAAGCTCTGTATGTTTTGTGCGTTGCTGTTCTTGGTAACCATGTTGCCATGTTTTTAATTGCTCATAGCCTTGATTACCAGATTGATGCATCATGTAGGCTTTAGTTACCGCATCTGCCATACGTCTTGTAAAAGTCTCCTGCATAGCTGTTTGAGAGACTTTTAAAACTAAACTATTAATCTGAGACACCACTTGAGATGTCTCCTGCGCTAAAGTACTTACAAACTCGGTAATTGGCTTAAACGCACGCCCCTCTTCCCCGGCGCGGGTCGCAACAACTTTGGCATTCATCACGGTAAGGGTAATCTGATTAGCAACTTCTGTTACAATTTTTAAGTCGGCGGCAACTGTCGCAGCAACAACGGAAACTTCTTTATAGTGCTTAGGGGAACACTCCGCATTCTGCACAACAGCTGCGCTACCTCCTTCTTGCTTGGTGCTTAAACTCTCATTTACAGGCACATTTTCTGCAACAGTCTCGTCTTGCGGGGGAACATACTGAGTTTCTGTCATAGCTTGATACCTTTAGTTTTTATAAATGAGTTACACCTAACAAAAGCTTATAAAGATTCTCAAATTTATAAAATCATAAAAGCAAAACAAAGACTTATTTTACATATATCGCCCCCTTAAACAGACAAATAAGGTAATATTTTACGACATAAAAAAAGCCCCTCAAAGGGGCTTAATTCATAAATTATGTCAACTTAAGAGCGATATTCTTCAGCTTCCAAGTCATCATCATCTTCATCTTCTAACCAAGAATCTTCATGACGATCATCAGAGGCATCCAATAACATATCCCAATCACTGCGCTCATCATCCTCTAAGGCTTCAACCTCTGTAATTTCTTCACGCTCATCATTAATGTCACCACTAATACCTTCATAAACACCCAACTCTTCTTGTTCTTTACGAAGATTGCGCATCTCTTTTACAACAAAAGCAAGGTCCATCAGAAGCTGGCTAATATTTGCACCTGCAACAGAAGAAATCACATACACATCTTCACCCGTATGTGCTTCTAATTTTTCTTTAGCTTCAGCAATTTGCTCTTCTGTCATCGCATCACATTTAGTAATCGCAATCAAACGTGTTAAGCCAACTAAACGATGATCATACTTTTCAAGTTCATGAGAAATTTTGTCAAATTCTTCAATAAAAGTTTCCGATGTACCATCAACCAAATGTAAAATAGCAGAACAACGGCTTAAATGTTTTAAAAACTTATGGCCTAAACCTTGTCCTTCAGCAGCACCTTCAATCAAACCAGGTAAATCTGCCACCACAAAGTCAGTAATATCATGGCGTACCACGCCCAAATTTGGCTGCAATGTTGTAAACGGATAATCCGCAACTTTTGGACGCGCACCTGAAACCGCCGAAATAAATGTAGATTTACCAGCATTTGGCATACCCAACAAACCAATATCAGCAATCACCTTCAAACGTAATCGAATCCAACGCTCTTCAGGCAATCCACCTTTTGTAAATTTACGCGGCGCTTGGTTTGTCGCTGTTTTAAAACGCGCATTACCTTGGCCACCATCACCACCTGTTAAAGCGTGATATTCTTGGCCTTCATGCACCATATCAACAAGTACATGCCCTGTTTCATCATCCAAAATCTCTGTACCAACTGGCACATAAATATATAAATCATCTGCCTTTTGGCCAAAACGATCGCGCCCCATACCATGGCCACCTCGCTTAGCTTTAAAGTGCTGTTGGTATCTAAAATCAATAAGTGTATTTAAATTTTCACGTGCCACAAAAATAACATGGCCACCACGACCACCATCACCACCATCTGGGCCACCTTTAGGCACAAATTTTTCACGACGGAACGACACACAGCCATCACCACCTTGACCAGACCTAATAAATATTTTTGCTTCGTCTAAAAATTTCATATCACTTTAACCTTAAATACAAAATAAGGGGCGTATATACCGCCCCTTAAAAAGAGTTTCTTAATTTTGCTAATTAAGCAGTTACAGAAACGAATGTACGGTTTTTGTAGCCTTTAGAGAAAGATACTTTACCTTCTGAAACAGCGAAAAGAGTATGATCTTTACCCATCATCACATTATCACCAGCGTGGAACTTAGTACCACGTTGACGTACAATAATGTTACCAGAGATTACAGCTTGACCACCAAACTTCTTAACGCCTAAACGTTTACTTTCAGAATCGCGTCCGTTCTTAGAGCTACCGCCAGCTTTCTTATGAGCCATCTTTCGCTACCCTTCCTTACTCAGCTGCAGCTTCTGCTTTTTTAGCAGGTGCTTTTTTAGCTGTTGTTTTCTTAGCAGGTGTTTTAGCACCTTTTGCTTCTACAGATTCAACTTTAAGAACTGTCACGTATTGGCGGTGACCTTTCTTAAGCTTGTAACCTTGACGACGTTTTTTCTTGAAAACGATTACTTTTTTATCACGTTTTTGTTCAAGAATAGTCGCTGTTACTTTAGCGCCTTCAACCATTGGCGTGCCAACTGTTACGTTGTCACCTTCAGCTACTAACAGTACTTCTGTTAGTTCAACTTTAGAACCAGCTTCTTCAGCTAGGCGTTCTACTTTAACAATATCACCTTGCTGAACTTTAAGCTGTTTACCACCACATTTTACAATAGCGTACATCTGTAGAAACTCTCACTTTATCAAATAGTTCAAAATAAATTCTTTACCTGTTGCCACAATGCAACAAACCCCTAATGTCAGTTAGGTTCGCCTTTTTTACGACAACTAGAGACGTTTGTCAATAGCTTAAGCCATAAAAAATGCATACACTCATAAAAAGATACACCTTCCTGAGTCCCTTAATATAAAAGCCATTGACAAAACTTCAACCCCTAAACTAGTATACAAAACCATGTAGTATCCGTTTTACCCAGACAACCTATTATTATTTACGGAGTTTTATATGACTTCTTTAAACACAACAGAAGTACGCAACCACGTAAACGCCATGGTTAATAAGCTCAAGCTTAAATTCCCAAACCATCAAGGCGCCACCCCCGCTAACACACCCGAATTTGTCATTGTACTCGATACAGAAACAACAGGCTTTATGCCCAATGCCTTAACCCTTAAAACCAACCCCGGAACAAAGCTGCCACAGGTTATTGAGCTGGCTGCGGTTGTTATTTCGGTACCAGAAAAGAAAGTTGTTGATTCTTTCCAAAGCTATTTTCAGCACGACCCTGAATTCAGCTGGGAAGCAGAAGCAGAAAACATCCACAAACTCAGCCAAGATTTTTTGGCAGACAAACCAACTCTTGCCGAAGGCCTACAAAATTTTTACCAAAAAATGCGCCCCTACAGCTTTATTGATAGCAAACGAGGCAAAGAATATCTGCAATGTGGCTGCCACAACCCTGCTTTTGATTACGAGCAACTACAGCTCGCAACCGCTGTTATGCAGCAAAAAAGTGGCTTTAAAGCCCAAGCCTCTATCGTCTATCGCATGATAGATCAATACACCCTTGGCCACCTTGTCGGGCTCGCAGATAGCACTGAACAACGCATCAGCATGGGTATTGACCCTGCACAGCACCATCAAGCCATTTGGGACACAATGGCCTCTGCCGCCATGTATCTGTTCTTCTTACAAGGCTCAGAGTAAATATCGTCTCTTACTTAACACTAAGTATAAAGCCCTCATCTGAGGGCTTCTTTTTTTACATAAATAATGCATTCACCAAAACATCTTTAAAAAGAATATAACCCTGGCAATTCTATAAGCTCATATCTATTGGCAGCAATTTCTGTTGCAGAATACTTAGTAATACGCCCCAAAGGCAACATACTCGGGCCCGTTGGCTCCGCAAGCACCAGTGTTTGCCCATTTTTCTTTATATACTGATCGCCCTTATCAGGGCGCATCGCAAGTGCAACCAACGCATGCCCCTCTATAACAACTAAGTAAACAGGGGTCGCCATACTCATACGACGCACAACAGCACCAAAAGCTAAAGATTTTTCGTCACAATCCCCCTTATTCTGAGTAATCAAACTCATAGGTGACTGAAACCGAACCGAACTTGCACTTCCTTCCCTATGCGGTGTTTCGTAAGGAATTGACTGAAAAAAGTTTAAGGCAAAATTTAATTTTTTACGCAAACGCCCCGTTGCCTGACGCGAAATTTCAAACACCACAGGCTTAAAAGCAGCATACTCTTCCTTGGCAATATTTTTATAATCAGACATCAACACCTGCTGGCCACCATATTCTGTCATATGATACCCCTGCTTCGCCAAAACCTGATCATAAGCCTTATCATAGCGTTTTTGTATATCCGCAACGGCGCGCTTGCGGGCAGATTCTCGTCCACCTCTGGCTAAAAACTGTATAGAACTTCCATAACGCACAATACGAATATCAATCCCTCTACGGGCATATCTTTTTAAATAAAGCCCCAATTCTTCTAATATTTTCTGATGTATGAGGGCTTCTGTCAGAGGCTGTGATTTTTCAACAGCTTTATCAATATCCACATTTTGCAATTTAAAAACAATCTGATGCGCCTCACCATAAAGGTCACGCCATTTATAATGATATTCTTTTTTACCAAAATTTTCAGACTCATTAAAATAATATTGCTGCGCCTTTGCTGGTGTCAGCAAAAGCATATAAAATAAAAAACCATATAAAAAACTTGCATTTCTAGCGTTTTTTGGCATATTACCCCCTCTTGCACATAGGCTGTCAGTAAAAGTTACCACTATAATAATACAGACCTACATAAAGATATAGGAGCAAGAAGAAGAAAAATGAAGAGGGGAATTCATTTTGATTAAATCAATTTTTACACTGGCATTTTTTGCCATGTTTGGTAGCTACTTTGCAGTCAATATGAACTGGATGGAAGATTATACAAAAAAACCATTTAATGCAGAGTTGCAAGCCGAAGAAAGTCAACCAAAGGTTGATAAAAAGTTAAGTTTTACAGAACGTGTCACCCAAAAACAACATAGGGTAAACAAGCTGTAATATTTTTTAAAAACAGGGGTTGTTTTTTATTCTAAAAGGAGTATAACAACACTCCCCAAGCAAGAGCGGGAACCAATAAAACCCAAGTATACTCTTGCATTTTGTATTCAAAAACAAAAACTATTAAGGTGTGCTTCCTTCTTTGTTTTTTGAATGTTGCGAAAATAAGCGCCCTTACATAAGGGCGCTTATTTTGCTTTTTTGCATACAGGTTAAAAGTGTAATTTATACAAAAAAAATCATTTCAATGTTTATACCTCATCCACAAAACAAGCCCACCAGGTAAAGAGGCCAACATAACCAACACACCAAAAATCAATGACATAGATAGCGCATCAACAGATGTCATCAACCCAGCTGAAGCAAATAAGCTCACAGCAACACCCTCACGCAAACCCCAACCCGCTAAAGAAATAGGTAACACCAATAATAAAAACAACATTGGCGCTAAAGCACAAACAGCCATAAAACTAATGGAAATACCTATAGAAAGAGCCGCCGCGTACAACACTAAAATAGAAAGCATCTGCACCACTAAGGAACTCAAAAACTGGAACACAAACCCCCTCACAGAGCTAAAAAAGCTTAAGCGCACATCTTCTAAAAACTTACGCACAAAAGATAAAGCCTTTATCTGTGGAAGTCGCTCTGGCTTATTCATCACATAAATCAACACCACAAAACCACAAAACGCCAACGCCAGAAGCGGCCATAAAAGCGCACTTAAAGCAGGGAGTACAGAAACAATATACAAACTAAAAACAGCAACCAGCAGCAATAACACACCTAAACCTGCTAAGCGCTCTAAAATCACAGAATGCACTGCCTTTGTTTTATGGGTGGATGTTTTGGCAAGCGCAACAGCCTTTACAGCATCGCCACCCATACCACTAGGCAACAGCTGATTAAAAAAACTACCTAAATAATAAAGCTTAAGGGATTTTGCATAAGGTAAATCCACATTTAACGATCTTGCAATATGGCACCATCTTAAAGCAGAAACAAAAGTAGAAAGCGTATACGCGCTCAAACCTAATACAACATAAAACATATCTATGTTCACAAACTTCTCTTTTACCTCAGCCATAGGCACCTGATGAAACAGCAAGCCAAAAAGGCCTGCTGTTACCATAAGCTTTAAAAGAAGTTTAAGGCTTTTTTTCATTAAGCTTTAGTCGCCTTTTTGGTCGTCGTTTTTTTAGCTGTTGCACTCTTCTTGGCAGGTGTTTTCTTCGCCGTTGTTGTCGTTGCCTTTTTCGCAGCTGGCTTTTTAGCAGGTGCTTTTGCCTTAGCCTTAGGCTTTTTCTTCTCTTCTACAACTTCGTCAGGCTTATCTGTTTCCACAGCTTTAGCAGCAACATCACCTTTTTTAGGCATCGGACGAGATTTTGGTTTAACCGGGTCATTAATATCACGTGTTAAATAAAGCTTACGACCTGTTGGCTCGTGGTAAATACGTACAATTAGCTCTGCAAGCACACCCATAGCAAGCATCATCACACCCATTAACATCAGCATTACAGCTAAAATAAGCAACGGACGGTTACCAATAGATTCACCCGCAAGCTTTAACAGCGTTAAGTAAAAACCCAACACCACACCAGGAGCAAGCAAAGACATACCCAACATACCAAACGCATGCATCGGCTTATGTAAGTATTGTAGTAAAAACTTAACCGTAATTAAGTCTACTAACACACGGAAAGTACGGCTAATACCATACTTAGATTCACCAAATTCACGATCACGGTACGAAACCGCAACCTCTTCAATCTTCGCACCATACTGAGAAAGCAATGCCGGAATAAAACGATGTTGCTCACCATACATTTTAAGGTGTTGCACAAGGTCATTACGATAAATCTTTAAAGAACAACCATTATCATGCACATGTACATTTGTCATTTTAGCAATAAGCCAATTGGCAGTACGTGACGGCAATAAACGAATCAGTTTAGAGTCCTGCCAACGATTCTGACGCCAACCTGTTACAATATCAGCCTTCGTTTCTTCCATATGGGCAATCAGCTTCGGAATATCTGCTGGGTCATTTTGCAAATCACCATCCATCGTCGCAACAATTTTACCTTCAACCACATCAAAGCCCGCCTGCATTGCAGCTGTTTGACCATAATTACGACGGAAATAAACAGGCTTAAGCTCAGGGCATTCTGCCTTCATTTTTTCAAGCGCCCAAGATGTCCCATCTTGCGAACCATCATCCACACAAATAAGCTCCCATTTAAGCTTAGTGGCGTTCATCACTTTTTGCACTTCTGTTACAAGTTTATGCACAGATTCCGCTTCGTTGTACATTGGTACGATAATGGATAAATCTAGCTTAGACATTTCTTTTTCCTAACTGATACAAATAATCTTATCATTTAAATATAAATAGTATTTATTATTACTTCATTTATTTGAGTACAATCAGGCAGTAACCGCCCTTACACTCATATTCTGCGCGCTCCGGAAGTACAGCTAAGTAATCATTCACACGCTCTAAATCTGTAAACATAAATTTACGAGAAGCCCCAACAGGTTGACTAGACCATGTATCCACTAAACCCTCTAAATATTCAGGACTTGGTACAGAAACAAAAGACTGCCCCGTAATAAACGTCACACTCGGATGATGCAACGACATCAATAAAAGCTCATCTTGCGGCCTAAACACTTGCCTTACACCTTCAGAAAATTCTGCCAAAGGCTTTTGCGTAAACTCATACACACGGGGTGCAAAACCAGCAGCAAACACAAACATTGCAGCCCAAGCTGTTGCCACCAAAAAGCCTGCCCCCTCAACATAACCATGGCGCATAAGAATAAGACCAATCACCAAGCCTAAGCCAAAAAGAACCGCAATAATAAGGGGCATAAATTCAAAAGTTAACGGCTGATCAAGTACAGCACGTACTTGCATTTCAAGTTCTGGCCAATTTGTAGCAAGCTCTGGTTTAAACTGAATAATTTGGCTATATAACCAACCCTTTTGCAACAACACATCTGGCAACCAATGTAAAATACCAAAAACAAACAACACAGGTAATGCCAATAAAAATACCAAGCCTGCACTAAAAAGTGAAAGACGCTCTTTATCTAGCCTACATAACCTATCAGCCACAACAAGGGCAAATCCAGGCAACGCTGGTAAAATATAATGCGGCAGTTTTGTGGCAGAAAAACTAAAGAGCACAACAACAGCCACACCCCAGAATAAACCCGCTACAGGTAATATATCTCTCGGGTTTTCAGATTTAAGCATCGGCAAACGCTCTTTAAGCACGCCCCAAGAAGCACTTGGTAAAAACAACGCCCAAGGGAAAAAGCCAATAAGTAAAACAGCAACATAATACCACCACTCACCACCATGGCGGTCCATAGGCGCTGTAAACCGACCAATATTATGCACCATAATAAATTCATGCAAAAAGCCAAAACCTTTTTGCCAGACAATAAGCCCCAACCAAGGCGTCACAACAATCAGTGCGCCCAGTAACAATAAAAATGGGTTTGCACATTTAAGGGCATACCAAACATCTCTGCGCGTAAACACAACAAAAGCAACAACCAAGCCAGCCACAACAACAGCTACAGGGCCTTTGGCTAAAAGCCCTAATCCCATAATAATACCAGCAAAGAACACACGTTTATTAGAGCGTTCTAACGCAAATAAATTACCTAAAATCGCAAAAATAAGTGCCAGTATTAAAAAGTTTAAAAGCATGTCTGCAATCGCAGCACGCGAAATCATCATAAAGGATAAACAAAAACCATACACCGCTGTTGCCATCAACGCATAACGATTATCTTTTGTCCATTTCTTCAAAAAGTCCCAAAACATAAACAACGCCAAAAAGCCTAAAATAGCGCTCGGCAAACGAGCAGCAAATGGGTTAACCCCTAACATATCCATACTGGCAGACTGAATCCAATAAATCATCGGCGGCTTATGGTAGCGTGGGTTACCATTATATGTTGGCGTTACGTAATCTCTGCTTTCTTGCATCTCACGAGAGGCTTCCGCAAAAATAGCTTCATCAACATCAAATAGGCCATAACTTCCTAAATTCATAAAAAGCATAATGGCAATACCAATAAACAACCATAATCCGTATAGAGGTGTTGATTTACCTTGACGAGACATTTATTTAGATTCCTTCTGTAAAAATAGTCGAGAAAAATATAAGCCTAAAACATAGCCTAAAACAGCGCCTGCTAGCACATCTGCAAACCAATGCGCACCAACTGCAATACGCGTAAAACCAATAAGACCAGCTAATAGAATAAAAAGATATTTTGCGCGCGGATAAAGGCTTGCCACCACACCCACAATAGCAAAAGTAGTTAAAGTATGCCCAGAAGGGAATGAATGGAATTTATACCCCATTTCAAACCACTGCATATCATAAAGCTCATAGCGATCAAACAACACAGGGCGCGGACGACCAATACTGCGCTTAAACAACTGCCCAACAACACCTGCTAATAAAGAAATAGGGCCAGCCCAAAACCAAAAACGAGATTTTATATAATCCGCATGCCTGTAGTAATAAAAACTTACCAAGTAACAAAAAACAACCTGCACCCAACCCTCACCAGCATCTGTCAGGAATTTCCAAAACGGACGTGTTGACGCAAAAAAATCTTGCGCCCATAAGTGCATAGGCACATCAAATCCAAAGGCGTAAGGCACAGCAGAACAAACAAGAGCAATACAGATAACTGCCCAATATTTCAAATGCATAGCCACAGAAATTTTATTCATTATTCTCTCTTAATCTTCTATTTGATTGCCTTTTAAATAACACATTATGCCTAAAAAAACATTAAAAACATAACATTAATCCTTAAAACATAACAATGCACAAAACAGCAAATAAAACAAAACCCCACAAGATGTCAGGAATTTCTATAAAAACTTTGTGCACCGCCACATAAAAACTTGCGTAAGAGAGAGTAACACTGACGATTAGGAAGTGTGAAAAACAAAAAGATAAGGGCAAACCTTACTAAAAAAATATAACGCAACTTAAACTTAGTCTTAAAAACATAAGTAATTAAGTTGCACAGGGCAAACAAAATAAAGAGGGTAGAAAAATGAACACCGGCTTAGACCAACTTAAAAAAGCAAAAGAAGAAGAATTCTTTCATAAACAACAGCAAGAGCAACTTCAAGCCATCCGGGAGCGTCATTTTGATGAAGAGCAACAACAGCGTGAATCTGAGCTAAAATTTAAAGCATTTCAAGAGGGTCACAGCCCACTTACAGGCGCAAAATTATTTAAAGCGCGCGTTGGTCACGCCACGGTACTTGACTGCCCAGAAGAAGGCTCACTTATGCTAACATATCAAAGCATTATGGAACTTGTAGAAGCTGCAAAATGCAACAACGAAGATGTTCTCAAAGTATGGCAAGCCTTCCTTGGTAAAACAGCCTAAGTAATGCAGACAATTTAAGTCTCACATTATTCTTTATTAAAAACCCCTGTTCATGTATGATGGCAGGGGTCTTTAGCTTTATATAAAGACCATTAAACAAACACTCTAACTAACATAAAAGTACAGATGCAAAACTACAGCACATTATCTCTTATCAAACGCTTTGCGTTGGTTTACATATTTCCACATGCTTTTCGCCTTTTCTTGGCCGTTATCGGCATGATTGTTGTTGCCGCAACAACCTTTATCTTCGCCAAAAGCATGCAACCTATTATTGATGACGTCCTCATCGCTAAAGATATGGCGATGCTTAAAACCCTTTCCATTGGCCTTGTCATTCTTTTTACTGTTAAGTCTATCGCTATGTATAGCTCGAACTTCCTTATGGAATGGATAGGCCAAAGCGCTCTTGTGCAAATTCAAAAAGAGCTCTTTCAAAAGCTCATCCACCAAAACTTAAGCTATTTTCAGAAAAACCCGGCAGCAACACTTACTTCTCGTTTTATTTTTGATGTTTCTCGCTTAAAAGATTGCTTCGGCATTATCGTCAGCGGCATCACGCGTGATATTACAATGATCATTGGCTTATTGGTAAACCTCTTCATGCAAGACTGGATTTTGGCATCATTTTCTCTTTTAGCTATCCCGCTTATTATCCTGCCAGTGCGCCAGCTTGGTCGCCGCATGCGCAAATACGCCCGCAATACGCAAGATAGCACCGCAGACCTTACCCATATTTTAAGTGAAAGCCTGGCCCACACACGCCAAGTGCAAATTTATACAAATGAAGATTACCAAATCAAGCGTGCATCCAACCAAATGGACAATGTGTTTACGCACCTTGTTAAATCACTTCGTGTACGTGTTACAGCCTCCCCTGTTATGGAGTTCCTTGGTGGTATTATTACCTCTGGTGTTTTACTTGCAGGCGGTCTACGCGTCGTTCAGGGCGATATCACCGCAGGTGCCTTCATGTCATTTTTAACAACTCTATTACTGCTCTACCGCCCAATCAAAGGCGTATCTAATATCCATATTCGTTTGCAGCAAGGTATCGCCGCTGCTGAAAGTATTTTCAGGTTGCTAGATACAGAACAAGGCATTTCAGATAAAGAAGATGCCAAAGACTTCATCTTCAAAAAAGGTGAAATCAGCATCAAAAACCTAGATCTTTGCTACGAAGAAGATACAAAAGCGCTATCGAACATTAACCTTAACGTAAAAGCAGGCAGCTCTATTGCTTTTGTAGGCGCATCTGGTGCGGGTAAATCCTCTTTACTTAACCTTATCCCCCGCTTTTATGAACCCACAGCGGGTGAGTTGCTTATTGATGGTCAAAACATCCAAGATGTGACGCAAAAAAGCTTACGCAACCATATCGCTCTTGTCTCTCAAGAAGTTGCCCTCTTTAACGGCACTATTAAAGAAAATATCGCCTACGGCAACCCCGAAGCTTCAGATGATGACATTATAGAAGCCGCCAAACAAGCTGCGGCTCATGAATTTATTGAAGCCATGGAAGAAGGCTATAATAGCCAAGTAGGTGATTCTGGCTCACGCTTATCAGGCGGGCAGCGCCAGCGTATTGCTATTGCCCGTGCCTTTTTAAAGAACGCACCTATTTTGCTTTTAGACGAGGCTACATCTGCACTAGATAACCAATCAGAACAGCAAATTCAAAAAGAGCTTGAAAAACTCATGAAAGGGCGCACAACCATTACCGTTGCCCACCGCCTATCTACCATCCAAAATGCAGATTGCATTTATGTATTAGATAAAGGTCAAATTGTGGAACATGGTACACACCAAGAGCTTATCAAAAAAGCTGGTATTTACGCCAAACTCCAACAAAAACAAGAGCGCAACAACCATGCTTAAACGTTACAAAAAAAAGCTTTTGCGTAGCGCCTTCTTCCAATGGTTCTTTGGTGGGCTTATTGCTATTTATGTGGAACTTTGCTGGAAATTCGGTCGCTATGATGAAATTAACCGCAAAGCAGTAGAACATTATTGGCAACAAGATAAGCCTGTTATTTTAGCCCTATGGCATGGCCGACTTTTACTTATGCCTAAACTCTATCGCCGTCGCTCCCCTCAGCTTAAAGCACTTATATCCGACCACCCCGACGGTCGACTTGTCAGCAAAGCAGGTCGCTTTTTTGGCATTCATACCGTAAGCGGCTCAAGCACAAGGGGTGCAACTGCAGCTGTTAAAAAAATGCTCCGTTTTGCCCGCTTAGGCCACAGCCTTTTTATTACGCCCGATGGCCCAAAAGGACCAAGGCAACATGCCCAAATGGGTGTGGTAGAAATTGCCCGCATGTCTGGCTTACCTATTATTCCAGTTGCTATTTCCACACAAAAAGGCACACAAGCGCTTAAAAGTTGGGATCATTTTCTAGTCCCTAAAATAAAAGATTCAGGTGTCATTATTTGGGGGGAGCCTATTCATATCCCGCGTAAAGTTTCAGAACAAGAGTTAGAAGCCTTCCGCGTTAAGGTTGAATCTCAAATGAATTTATTACAAATAGAGGCCGACGAACGTATGTGCCGCACACCAACAACACCAACAGAAAAGGATGCCTAATATGATCTGGCTTTACCGTGCTCTAAGCCCTCTTTTTCTTATTATTTTTATCCTACGCCTTATTAAAGGCAAAGAAGACCCTAAACGCTTTAAAGAACGCCTAGGCATTGCCTCAAAAGCAAGGCCAGAAGGCACATTACTATGGCTACACGGCGCTTCAGTTGGCGAAACAATTAACCTTTTGCCACTTATTAAAGCCTTAAAGGCAGACAACCCCCAACTACATATTCTCCTTACAAGCGGCACCCGCACTTCTGCAGATTTAATGAAAAAACGCCTTCCAGAAGGGGTTATTCATCAGTTTGTACCGCTAGACACTTTCTTTTCTGTTGCTCTATTTATGCAGCACTGGCAGCCAGACCTTTCTGTGTTTATGGAATCTGAATTTTGGCCAGAGCTTTTAACACAAGCACCTAACCCTATGCTTATTAATGCCCGCATTTCAGATGGTAGCTTTAAAAAATATACAAAGCATAAAAACCTTATTGCCCCTTTATTGCATAAATTTAAAATTTGCCTCGGCAGAGAAGTGCAAGATACAGAACGCCTTCAACAATTAGGCGCCGAACGCGCCTCAACCATGGGTAATTTAAAATATGATACACCTCTGCCAAGCTATAATTCGCAAGAACTCAAACAGCTACAGGCAGAGCTAAAAGATCGTAAAATTATTTTACTTTCAAGCACCCACAATCCAGAAGAGCTCGACCTTGTTACAGCAATTCATGCGAAAAAAGAGCTAAAAGATTGTCTTATCATTGTCGTACCGCGTCATCCACAACGTGGCGAACACATAGCCGAAGAACTTAATTTAAATCCAGCTCTTCAGTTGCGATCATACCATGCAAAACTCAGTAAAGAGCATCAGGTATACATCGCCAACACAGTAGGCGAAATGGGGCTATGGCTGCAATTAGCCCATGTTGTTATTATTGGTGGCAGCTTTATAAATCATGGCGGGCAAACGCCTATCGAATCTGTTAAATCAGGTCGCCTTACTTTTACAGGCCCACATATGCAGAATTTTTCTGAAACAATGAGAGACCTAAAAAAGGCCGATGCCGTGATTAGCGTTGAAACAAAAGGCGAACTTGTGCTAAAACTAACAGAGTACATCACAAACAATGCTTTATTAAAAGCTAAAGAACAAAGCCTAAAAGGTGCAATGGATCATTTAGGTGGCGCTCTGGATATCGCTAAAAACCAAATAGAAAAAGAATTAAACTAATGGCGTACAAAACACCTTTTTTCTGGAAAAACCTTAACCCTATTTCTATGCTGCTTTGGCCGCTTTCTTTGCTCTATCGCTTTGTTGCCTTCTTACATGGTAAAAGCCGTGCAAAACGTGGCGTACAAGTAAACGCAACCGTTATTAGTGTGGGCAACATCACCGCAGGTGGCGCAGGTAAAACACCAGTGGTTAAAGCACTCGCCCGTGCCTATAGCGAAAAAGGCGAACGCGTCGCTATTCTTACCCGTGGTTATGGCGCCGCATCCGATGATCATCAAATACAAGTCACTAAAGACCACACCCCCGAACAAGTCGGGGATGAAGCGGTAGAACTCTTCCGCGCCCAAGTTGCCGAACAAGTATGGGCAGGCAAAAACCGTATCGAATCCGCTAAATCTGCGGTAAACCGTGGCGCAACAATGCTTATTATAGATGATGGTTTCCAATACCGCGCCCTTCAGCGCGACATTAACATTCTGGTTATTGACGGAAACTACGGCTTAGGCAACGAAATGTGCCTACCAGCAGGCCCACTGCGTGAAGGTACAAAACAAATTCATCGTGCCGACTTTGCTCTTGTTGTTAATCCACCAGAAGACCATAAGGTAGAGCTTGATATCCCTCAACTACCTGTACGTATTATTATGGATAAACGTAAACTAGGCTCTATGAAACAACGTCCTATTGTTGCCTTTTGTGGCATTGGTATCCCAGATAAATTCTTCCGTGCACTAGAAGAAGCTGGCCTTAACATTAAAGCCAGTAAAAAGTATGCCGATCACTACGCCTATAAAATTTCAGACATTGAAGAACTTAAAAATCTGGCATCTCAACATGATGCATTGCTGATGACAACCGCTAAAGACGCTGTCAAACTACCAGAATCACTCGATCTTGCTGTTGTAGAAATTGACATGAGCAAAACAGACCTTAATCCTGTTGTAGAAAAAATAGATCAAATTCTTGCAAGCTATCAGGAGTCAGAAACCAAAACAACCACAGAAGAAAATTCTAAAGATAAAGACCCAAAGGCCTCTTCTAATGACGCAGCTTAAACATCTTATCGAGTTTGCCTTCACCTTTATTATTTTCACACTTATGCGCTTTTTGCCGCTTTTTGTTGTGCGCAGTTTTGCCTATCTTATCGGTGCTTTTTATGCAAGCCTCCCTATCAAAATGAATGCTGCAACGCGAGCACGCATTCAAAAAGCCTTGCCAGATCTTAATCAACAACAAGTGGGTAATATCCAGTACCAGTCAACAATTAATATTGCCACCACGTTACTTGAGCTACCAAAAATTTATAATTGGTCTAAAAAAACACTCCTTAAAAAAGTAATCGTCGAAGGCAACTTCCCAGATCAAGGCCCAGTGCTTATTCTTACAGCCCACCTCGGTCAGTGGGAACTTATCCGCCACTACACCAACAAGTGCCATTTCCCAATGGCAAGCATTTATCGCAAAGCCAACAACAAACTTGTAGATAAGCTTATTTTTAATGCACGAGCAAAATCACATGCGCCGCTTATAGCAAAAGGTCACTCGGGTTCTCGTCAGCTTTTAAAAACACTTAAAGAAGGCATCAGCCTAGGTTTATTAAATGACCAAAAAATGAGCGACGGCATCCCTACAACTTTCTTTGGTCAAGACGCAAAAACAGCCTCTGCTATTGCAGAGCTTAGCCTTAAGCGCAAACTACCTATCGTCCCTGTTTTTTGCTACCATTCATGCAATGGCTTTACACTAGAGGTAGGCGAACCACTTCAGCCCGAACAAGAACCAACGGCTGAAAACATCGCCTCTCTTACACAAAAATGTAATGATATAATGGAACAAGCCATCCGCAAACACCCCGAACAATGGTTCTGGCAACACAAAAGGTTCAGCTGATGAAAATTTGTATCTATGGCAACAGCGCATCAGGCAAATCAACCCTTGCAGATAAGCTTTC